>CAVEWO010000353.1:0-2292 GCA_963619345.1 Bacteroidaceae bacterium | reverse complement strand
CGAATTCCTGCATCTTTTCAGCATATGCTGCGTTCTGCCGCCCCACATAATCGGAGGCCTCGAGGTACCTGCCGATTGCTTTGGATGAAATATTGTCCGCTGCGAAGAAAAGCACTGCAGCTGCGGCAAATGCCAGCGCTATGAGGATAGCCAGCTGCCCGGCCAGCGTTTTTCTGTTACTTATCAGGTGCATTGAATCTGTATCCTTTCCCCCACACTGTGTGTATGTACTCCGGGTTTCTGGAGTCGTTTTCGATCTTCATCCTGAGCTTTCTGATGTGGACCATCACGGTGTTGTTCGATACGTAGAAATATGGCTCGTTCCAGACCGATTCATACAGGGCTTTCGTGGAAAATATCCTGCCCGGATTTTTCATCATCAGCAGGAGGATCCTGTATTCTATTTCAGAAAGCTCTATTTTCCGGTCGCTGCGAAAAACTTCATTGTAATTCGTGTTGATCCTGAGTGCCTTCCGGACGATATATCCGTCCTCATCGCATTCCAGCCGTTCCGGGATGTCTTTGCCCCTGTAGACAGTATATCTCCTGAGCAGTGCTTTCGTTCTCGCCAGTAATTCCGAATATGTGAACGGCTTTACAAGGTAGTCATCGCCGCCGGCCATGAATCCTATGAGCTTGTCCGACTCCTGCGACTTTGCAGTGAGGAACAGCACCGGGACGTTGGATGTCCTGCGGATCTCTTCACATGTCCTGAGCCCGCTGATGCCCGGCAGCATGATATCCAGTATCACCAGATCCGTCTCTTCTGCAAAAAGGCGCAGTCCTTCTTCTCCGCTCTCCGCCTCGGTTATTCTGTAGTTTTCTCCGCTGAAAAGTATCCTGATGCCTTCGCGGATGTCTGCATCGTCTTCTATTATAAGTATCGAGTATTCTTTCATGTTCCTGTGATTCTCCTGTGTTTTCACGGCCCCGCCTGCCGCCGGATTTCCTGAGTGTGCGGCAGCCTGCGGTTCAGCACACGTATCCGGCGAGGCTGCTGAAACCTCTCTGCCAAGTATAATCTGCCGTACATCTTTCAGTCAACTCTTAATAAAACGCCTGGGTTTTTCTTAATAAGGCTGCCTGAGTTTTTCCGTCCGTATAAACATTTGCACGGATCGCCTGATTGAGAAATCCAGCCTCAGCAGAACTGTATAAAAAAAAACGGCTGATATCCGGGAATCTTTAACTCCATCAGCCGTTGTCTTTTCTGGCACCCCTAGCAGGAATCGAACCTGCAACTAACCCTTAGGAGGGGTTTGTTATATCCATTTAACTATAGAGGCATATATCTGTTTTTTAGCTCCATTATGATATCACATGTACGGGTGCTTTTTCAAGGTTTATATAAAAAAAGTGTGCAAGACGAAACCTTCGATTTCTTTGCGCACATGCTGCTGCAGGTTTCGCAGTGCGGCGGTACGCTCTTTGATGTTTTTAGTCCAGATTGTTTTTTTGATGTTTTTCTGCCGCTTCTATATACAAAATATAGTGCTCAGGTGTATAATTTTACCTAGATAAAGGAGGTGTTATCATGGCAGTAACAATAACGGGAAATGCAGATCCGCGCGAAGCTCAGGCTTACGTTGATTACCTGCAGGAAAAATACAACAGAAAGCTCGAAACGCTCGACGTGCAGATCGACGGCGATTATGCGGATCTGAACTACACGTTCTCGCACGTTCCGTTCGAGAGGATCAGGAGGATCACGGGCTATCTCGTTGGTACGATGGACAAATGGAACGACGCCAAGAAAGCAGAGGAAGCAGATCGTGTAAAGCACTCGCTCAACGGCAGTCAGAACGGCGGCATGGAGCAGCTTTCATAAAAAGCTGCCCATGGAGCCGCCAGGCCGCATCATCGCGGCACAAGAGCCGGCGCATCTGACGCCGCACCCGCCGCCATGCACGACCCGGCAATCCAACACTTACAGCTTAGGAGAAAATAATGACAACTCTGAACGGAATGTCGGAAAGAACGAAAGGAGCCGTGCTTATGTGCACCTCCGCGTTCCTCTTTTCGGCAATGCAGATACCCATCAACCTGTCCGGGACAACGATCCCGATAATGGAGCAGGTGTTTTTCAGAAATATCGTGACTCTGATACTGAGTTTCATACTGATACTGAGATCCGGAGGCTCGCTCTTTGGCACAAAAAAGAACCAGCCTCTTCTTTTTGTGCGCTCGGCATTCGGGTTCCTGGGTCTTGTCACTCAGTTCTACGCGGTGGCGCACGCCAACCAGGGCGATGTGTCCACGATGATGAAACTGTCGCCTTTCATGATAACACTG
>CAVEWO010000352.1:0-2301 GCA_963619345.1 Bacteroidaceae bacterium | reverse complement strand
AAGCACTTAGTGGCGTCATATTTTATGATCCGAAGCAGGATCCGGGAAGCGGAACGGGAAGATATCTTGCAGCAGATGAGTATCTGTCAGGCAATGTCAGAGAAAAACTCAGAGAAGCAGAGCTCCTTTCAAAGACGGATCCGAGATTCCTGATACACCGGAATTTCCTTGAAAAGGTGCAGCCGAAGGAGCTTTCTGCGGGCGAGATCAGTGTAAGGCTTGGAGCATCGTGGCTCCCGCCGGATGTGATATCGGACTTCATGTTCGAGCTTTTGAGCACGCCTTTGTATATGCGATGGAAGATCAATGTGCGGTATTCTGCTCATACAGGCGAGTGGAACATCGAAGGAAAGAGCAATGATCGTGGCAATGTCAGAGCAGGCAGTACCTATGGCAGCAGCAGGATGAATGCATACAAGATCATAGAGGAGACCCTGAACCTCAGAGACGTCCGCATCTTCGACTATTTTGAAGACGATGAAGGCAGGAAGAAAGCAGTGCTGAATAAAAAGGAGACAGCCATCGCTCAGGGAAAGCAGGAATCCATAAAGAACGCCTTCAAAAGCTGGGTGTGGGAAGATCCGGAAAGACGGGAAAGGCTGACACGGATATACAATGAAAAATTCAATTCGATCAGACCAAGAGAATATGACGGAAGCCACATAATATTTTCCGGGATGAATCCTGAGATAACGCTCAGAAAGCATCAGAGGGATGCCGTAGCCCGCATCATATATGGCGGCAACACCCTGCTTGCTCATGTGGTCGGAGCGGGAAAGACCTTCGAGATGGCAGCTGCAGCAATGGAAAGCAAAAGGATCGGCCTTTGCAGCAAGGCGATGTTCGTAGTGCCGAATCATCTGACGGAGCAGTGGGCAGCGGAGTTTCTGCAGCTTTATCCTGCAGCTAATATATTAGTCGCGACAAAGAAAGATTTCCAGACGAAAAACAGGAAAAAGTTCTGTGCAAGGATCGCCACAGGACAGTACGACGCAGTCATAATCGGCCATTCGCAGTTCGAGAAGATTCCCATAAGCATCGAACGACAGCAGGAGATGCTGAAAAGACAGATCGATGAGATCACGGAAGGGATCGCAGAGCTGAAACGAAACAGAGGCGAGAGGTTTTCCATAAAGGCAATGGAAAAGAGCAAAAAGCAGCTTAGGATAAAGCTCGAAAAGCTCAGTGACCGCAGCAGGAAGGACGATGTGATCTGCTTCGAAGAGCTTGGAGTGGACAGGCTTTTCATCGACGAGAGCCATTATTACAAGAACCTCTTCCTTTACACGAAGATGAGAAATGTGGGAGGTATTGCCCAGACGGAAGCGCAGAAAAGCTCAGACCTTTTCATGAAATGCAGATATCTTGATGAGATCACAGGGGGAAAAGGGATAGTGTTCGCTACAGGAACGCCCATCAGTAACTCGATGACAGAGCTTTACACGGTGCAGAGGTACCTGCAGTACGACACTCTATGCAGGTATGATCTGCAGCATTTCGATGCATGGGCATCGACTTTCGGTGAGACCGTGACGGCGGTGGAGCTGGCACCGGAGGGAACAGGATACAGGACGAAAACGAGATTCTCAAGATTCTACAATCTTCCGGAGCTGATGAACATGTTCAAGGAAGTCGCAGACATCAGGACATCTGATATGCTGAATCTTCCTGTGCCGGAGGCTCATTATCACAATGTATCGGTGAAGCCGTCGGAGTTTCAGAAGAAAATAGTGGAGGATCTTTCCTTAAGGGCGGACAGAGTTAGAAACGGGATGGTGGATGCATCACAGGACAATATGCTGAAGATAACGAACGACGGAAGGAAACTTGCAATGGATCAGAGGCTGATCAGTGAAAAACTCCCGGATCATGAAGGCAGCAAGGTGAATGCCTGCATCAGCAATATATACAGGATATGGGAGAAAAGCAGGGAGAAAAGATTAGTTCAGCTCGTTTTCTGCGATATCTCGACGCCGAAAAACGACGGCTCATTCAATGTGTATGATGATATCAGGACGAAACTCATCGCAAAGGGTATATCTGCGGAAGAGATACGGTTCATACACGAGGCGGATTCTGATGTAAAGAAAAAGGCTCTGTTTTCCAGGGTGAGGGCAGGTGAGGTCAGGGTGCTCATAGGCTCCACACAGAAGATGGGTGCCGGGACCAATGTGCAGAAAAGGCTCATCGCACTCCATGATCTTGACTGTCCGTGGAGACCGTCGGACCTTGAGCAGAGAGCAGGGAGGATCGTGCGTCAGGGAAACGAAAACAAAGAGGTGGATATCTACAGATATGTGA
>CAVEWO010000351.1:0-2303 GCA_963619345.1 Bacteroidaceae bacterium | reverse complement strand
CTCTAAAATAGTGAACACGTTGTTTTCCATAGCTACTGCAAAGCCATCTTTCGCAGATATCTTCACATCGACCATATCCTTTGTGATCTCAACTTTCTCGCCGCCGATCTCCATGTCGATTTTTCCGTCTGCTTCAAGCTTAGCAACAGTCTCTGCCGGATCAGCTTTTGCCAGTGCGCCGCCGAATGCCTTGATATTCTTTCCGAGCATCGGTCCTGCGACCTTGAAATTAGGCTTGAGCGTGTAGTTCATGTATTCGTCGAGCTTGCTCTCGAACACTACTTTCTTCACGTTCAGCTCTTCCATGATCAACGGAGCCAGATCGTCTATGACAGCCTGGTATTTGCCTGCAACGAGTATCTCTGTAAGTGGCTGTCTTACCTTGATCCTTTCTTTTTCTCTCGTTCCTCTTCCGAGTCCTACGAGAGTTCTTACCAGATCCATCCTCTCTTCTACCTTTTCGTCAATAAGGCTCTCGTCTGCCGCAGGGAAGTATGCGAGATGAACTGATTCCTCGCCTGTCAGGTTCTGATAGATCTCATCTGAAATGAACGGTGCAAACGGTGCTATCATCTTGGCAAGACCTACGAGCACTTCGTAAGTAGTTGCATATACCGCCTTTTTGTCATCGTTGAGCTCTTCGCCCCAGAATCTTCTTCTTGCTCTTCTGATATACCAGTTCGACAGATCCTCATTGACGAATTCCTGTATCTTTCTCACTGACTTCATGTGATCGTATCTGTCCATGTCGTCAGTCACTTCTTTGATCAGGTTGTTGTACTTCGAGATGACCCATCTGTCAAGCTCAGGTCTCTGATCATATGCGATCTCAAGTGAAGCAGGATCTATTCCGTCCTGATTCGAATAGAGTGCAAAGAAGTTGTATACGTTTTTCAGTGTTCCGAAGAACTTGCTCACTATTTCGATCAGTCCGTCTTCATCGAATTTTGTCGGTGACCATGCCGGTGACACGTGGAGCAGGTACCATCTCGTAGCATCTGCACCATACTTGTCGAACAGTTCAAACGGATCTACTGTGTTGCCCTTGGACTTGCTCATCTTCTTGCCGTTCTTGTCCAGGATCAGGTCGTTTACGAGCACGTTCTTATACGGTGCTCTGCCCTTGATGAATGTGGATATAGCCATCAGCGAGTAGAACCATCCTCTGGTCTGGTCTATACCCTCGCATATGAAGTCAGCCGGGAACAGCTCTTCATCGAAGTTCTCACTGTTTTCAAACGGATAGTGCTGCTGTGCGAACGGCATTGCCCCGCTGTCGAACCAGCAGTCCATTACTTCCGGTATTCTCGTCATAGTCTTGCCGCAGTGAGGGCATGTGAGATGCACATCGTCGACATATGGTCTGTGCAGTTCGATGTCCTCAGTAATATTTTCCTGAGCCTTCTCAACGAGTTCAGCTCTGCTGCCTATGCATTCCAGATGGCCGCATTCGCATCTCCAGATAGGGATAGGTGTTCCCCAGTATCTGTTTCTGGAAATCGCCCAGTCATTGACGTTTTCGAGCCAGTTTCCGAATCTCTTTTCTCCTACGAAATCAGGGAACCAGTTGACCGTGTTATTGTTTGCAACGAGCTGATCCTTAAGCTTTGTCATTTCTATATACCAGCTAGGCTTAGCATAGTAAAGGAGCGGAGTACCGCATCTCCAGCAGTGCGGATAGTTGTGCTCCATCTTTTCCTTTGCATAGATCTTGTTCTCTGCTGCGAGCCACTTTATGATATCTATGTCGAGGCCGTCTTCCATTACGAATCTGCCCTTCCACGGAGTATCTGTGTATTTACCCTGTTCATCTACAGGGTTCACTACAGGAAGATCGTATCTTCTGCCTGTGTTGTAGTCGTCTTCACCAAAAGCAGGTGCAGTGTGTACGATACCTGTACCGTCTTCGATAGTTACATAGTCTGCGCATGTAACGAAGAATGCTTTCTTGTCAGGAGTGATGAACGGCATGAGCTGTTCGTATTCCACGTATTCAAGATCTTTGCCCTTCATTTCCTCGATGATCTCATAGCTGCCTTCTCCCAGGACTTTGTCCGCAAGGACCTTTGCAACATAGAACACGCTGCCTTCTTCGTCGCCTGCTGTCATCTTCACCTTGATGTAATCGACATCAGGACCTACTGTCAGTGCAACGTTCGAAGCGAGAGTCCACGGTGTAGTCGTCCATGCGAGGAAGTACTCGTCTGCATCCTTTCTCTTGAATTTGGCAGTTATAGTGTTTACCTTGATTTCCTTGTATCCCTGTGCAACTTCGTGCGAAGCCAGACCTGTCCCGCATCTAG
>CAVEWO010000350.1:0-2304 GCA_963619345.1 Bacteroidaceae bacterium | reverse complement strand
ATTTCAATGAGTCTCGCCGTTGTTGCGCTCTTCAAGTGTCGAAAACGGGATTATACTACATATTCAGGTTATTGCAAGTAGTTTTCGGAAATTTTTTAGAAACTTTTACGGAAATTTTTTATGCAATCATTATACACTCAATATTCTTCATGGCACCTTTTTTTCAAAACGCGAAATGTATTAAATCCGTGCCTGAAACGAGTGTTTTGTTACAGTGCATTGTACTTTTTGGGAGCATCTTCAGCGTATTTCGTAAACCGGCTTTCCCCAAACCTCAGATACCATTGTAAAGTATTGTGATCGATCCGGTATTCGCAGTATTTTCCAGCGTTTCAATGCATGGTTATTCATTATTTGCCGTTTTTATTCATAAATATGTATATTTGATTTTTCCCAGATTCTTCCTGTTACAAAACGTCTTAAAATGACATTGATTTTATACAATTGCAGTTTAGGTTGCAGTTAGGGGCTTGATATCTAAGCTCGACTGACTTGACTGGCTCGACTGCTTAAAAAGATGTTTCAATGTGCTTTCTTTGAAACTTCTTTGAAATTCCCGAAATATCTCCGGGAGACCTCCATGAGATATTTCCTGCTACAATATAAAAAAAGAGGCGCTAAAAAAGTGATAAACACATCAAACAACCTCTCTAGCCATTGAAAATACATTGGGCAAGACTATAAGCCGGGTTCTGTATCAGACGATCATCTATCTTGGCCTGATGTTGCCACCAGGCTCATGCGACCTACCTCCCGGACAGCGACGGGCCGCCGCTTTCCATGTCCTATTTGGTCTTGCTCCGGATGGGGTTTACACGGGAGATATGTTACCATATTTCCCTGTGAGCTCTTACCTCACAATTTCAACCTTGCCACGGCATGACCCGTTTCGGCGGTGTGTTTCTGTTGCACTTTCCCTATAGTTACCTACGCCGGACGTTATCCGGCATCCATGCCCTGTGGAGCCCGGACTTTCCTCATACATCCCGAAGATGCACGCGATCATCTGTCTTACCCAAAATATGACTCCAATATTTATAACACATAAAACTTTTTTTGTAAAGCGTTCCTGCAGTACAGGCAGTGTCAAGATCCTGCAGTACAGGCAGTGTCAAGTTGCTGCGGAGTTTGAACTCCACAATTATTTCACACTATCTACAGTATATTGAACGGATCTGTATTCACAGCTGATTCCACTACTTCTGCTTTTTCTGCGAGTTTTTTCTCCAGCAGTTCTCTCATCGCCTGAGCGAAAAATTTCTCCGTGCCGTAATGCCCTGCATCCAGAAGACAGATGCCTCGTGCAGCAGCAGCCTGCGCCTCATGATACTTCACATCACCTGTTATAAAAAGCTGACAGCCTGAATCTGCGGCCATTTCAGCCATATCCGCCCCGGCTCCTGTGCATATTCCAACCGATGCGATCTCTCTGTTCAGGTCACCGCATGCCCGCAGCTGTCTGATGCTCATATTGAGCCGATTCGCAGCAAGCTCGATAGCCTGCATGTAGGTAATCGGTTTTCTGAATCTTCCGATCCTTCCTATATCCGCCTCATCACACTTTTCAGCCATCTTTGACGGCGAAACCACGTCATCGCCCCTGAGGTTTTTCACGGACGAAAGCCCCAGCCTTTCCGCGATGATGTCGTTGTTGCCGCCCCTGACTTTGTCAAAAGGCGTATGGCACGAATATACTGATATACCGTTTGAAACCAGCTTCATCACAGCTCTGTCCTCGCTGCTGTCATAGCTGAGCTTTCTGATGCCGCTGAAAATCAGTGGATGGTGCGATACTATCATGTCTGCACCTGCAGCGACCGCCTCATCTGCCACGGCTTCCGTTATTTCAAGACATGTTATTACTTTTCTCACATGCTTTTCCGGAAATCCGATCAGCAGCCCGCTGTTGTCCCATGACTCCTGCAGTGATACCGGCACTGCATCCTCGATCAGTTCAGTCACATCCGCAACTGTTGCTATACCCTTTTTTCTATCTTCCATTTCTGTATTCCTCCAGTAAACACTTCAGATAAGCTATCCCTCTGCATATTCTGTCTTCCTGCTGCATATCGCGCTCCTTTGCCAGCATCACGTTCTCGAGCCTTTTCTTCTCGTTTTCGATGTTCCTGGCCAGAAATTCCTCTACCGGGCCTGTCGCCTGTGTGATCCATGGCGGTACACGATATATGATATCCTCTCCGGTGTCCTCTTCCGATGCGAACGATATGCCTCTTATGCAAAGTCTGCAGTCGCCTGTCACATCCCCGGCTGCGGCATGCGCGCCATACGTTTCCGATCCGGCAG
>CAVEWO010000349.1:0-2320 GCA_963619345.1 Bacteroidaceae bacterium | reverse complement strand
TACGTCGTTATCTCCAGCGGCACCATCCGTGCACTTTCATTCGTCACCTCATGCCTTGTCAAAAGCTTCATCTTATCCTGTCCGCCTGATCCCTGGCCTGCTCTGCTCCTGCTCTGCGTATCTCCGCCGTCTGCTGCGGCGAGCAGCGTGATCGTTCCGTGCTTTATGCCTGTTTCAATGACCCTCATGTCATGGAAAACTCGTATCATCTCCTCCGGCGTGGCACTCGTAGTTATGTCGATATCTATCATTCTGTGATTTCCGTGCTTCTTTGGCCCATCTGTCAGCGCACGCGCGTACCTGCAGGATCCGAAAATCTCTTCCGCAGACGGTCTGCTCATCCGCCTCGTCAGCTCGTCCCGCACACAGCCGCCGACGAAATACGCCTCGTGCCCTGCCTCTTTCAGCATTCTCACCGCTGCACACCCTGCCCTGAATTCATATGTCGATCTGATGTCTCTCATACCCTGCGCCTCCATGCATACTGAGTCTAACAGTATGATTATACCACGCATGCCGTTCGCCCTGCATGATTTTTTGCAAAGCGGCAGCCCGCCTGCACGTCTGATGCCTCTCACAATTCACACTTTCTCCTACATTATATGCTATTCATAAGCCTTACTAACCGTTTGCCCTATAATTCATCAATAGTGTACAAACCAGTCCACTTATAATACACTTACATAAAGGGAAGTTACGAATAGAAACATTTTCCATCTTAGACCCGAAAAAATGTAGTCGCTGCACGATTTCAGCCCCGAAAAAATGTAGTCTCTCAGCAGAATCAGCCCCGAAAAAACGTGCCGCTGCTCATTGAATAGGCCCGAAAAAATGTGTTATACTATATCATGTAAATACTAGGAGGTCAATATAATGCTCAGATTTGCACTAACCAGGCTTCTGGACTGGAAAAACAAAAGCAACAGAAAACCGCTTATAATCATGGGCGCCCGGCAGGTCGGGAAAACCTGGCTCATGAAAGAATTCGGCAGGACATGTTACGAAAAGACTGCATATATCTCTTTTTACAACAACAGGCGCATGAACGAAGTTTTCCAGATGGATTTTGACATAAACAGGATCATCATGAACCTGAACATAGAATCAGGCGTAGCGATAACTCCCGAGAACACTCTTATCATACTCGATGAGATACAGGACGCTCCCGAAGTTCTCGAATCACTGAAATATTTCTGCGAGGAAGCTCCTGAATATCACGTCGTTGCTGCAGGCTCACTTTTAGGGGTATCGATACATGACGGAGTTTCATATCCTGTCGGCAAAGTAGATATGCTTGACCTTTACCCCCTCAGTTTCAGAGAATTCCTGTGCGCAATGGAAGAAAAACCTCTATCAGATGCACTTGCTACGAAAGACTACACATTGATAGACAATTTTGCAGACAAATATCTCTTCTGGCTGAAAAACTACTTTTATACTGGCGGAATGCCTGCTGTCGTAGATGCTTTCCGGCTTCGCAAAGATTACGATGAGGCAAGACATATACAAAGTGATATAGTGCGTCAGTACGAAAGCGATTTCGGCAAGCATATAGATGCCGGGACATTGCCGCGCATACGGATGGTATGGGATTCGATCCCTCTGCAGCTTGCCAAGGAAAACAGGAAGTTCTTTTTCGGGCAGGTGAAAAAAGGCACTCGCAGCAGTGACTATGAGATCGCGATCCAGTGGCTGATCGACTGCGGGCTCGTATATAAAGTCATCCGCGTAAATGAACCTCACATGCCGCTCAAAGCATACAAGAGCATGAATGCATACAAGCTGTTCATGCTGGACGTCGGACTGCTGGGCGCACTGAGTGAACTGCCTGCTGAATCCATTCTGGAAGGCAATGATATTTTCATCGAATTCAAAGGTGCACTTACAGAACAGTACGTACTGCAGCAGCTGATCTCAGACACTGACTACACCCCTTATTATTTCGGCACTGAAAAAGCGACATTCGAGCAGGACTTTCTCATACAAAAAGGCAAAAATATCATTCCTATAGAAGTGAAAGCTGAGGCAAACGCACGCTCACAGAGCCTCAAGGCATACTGCGACAGATACCATCCGGAAAAAGCAGTGCGTTTTTCCACATTGAAATATATAGATCAGGGCTGGATGGTGAACATCCCTCTGTATGCAGTCTGCAATCTGTAACAGCCGATCGCTGCAGCTGCAGCGCACAAATCACTTGATACACAGGCGTGAAACCTGTACAATACTTTTAAATAAAACAACAGGGGACAAAAAAATGAACAATACAGAACTGAACTACGAAAAATTACTGAAAACACACAGACGAAACCTTCACATG
>CAVEWO010000348.1:0-2320 GCA_963619345.1 Bacteroidaceae bacterium | reverse complement strand
ATCTCTGCCTTGAAAATCTGCATATCATCGATACAGAAGAAAATAAAAACGGGCTTTTTACTGTGAACGGCATGAAAAAACCGCTTTACTACATGCATATGTTCTGGTTTGAGCTGTTTGAGGAAATTGCAGACTGCGGTCCCGGCTACATAGTGACCCGCAGCAGCGAGGACTACAGCATCATAGTATTCAATGACAGCCCTGTGCTGCAGTCGGAGATAATATTTGACTTCAACAATGTATCGAGAAAACACAAGCTTACTCAGAAAATACTTTCTGCTTCACGTTCATGCATCTCATACTGGCAGCAGCTCGATTTTGCGCCTGACATAGATCATGAGGATTACTGCTGCATAGAAAATATGACAATACCGGAAACGTCTTTCAGGATCGTTCCCGGTATGAAAAATTATCAGCATATAACCAGGCTTGAGCCTATGGATATAGCTCATATAAAATTCTTCAGAGAATAGCTCTGCTCACATGCAGTTCTTCGCGGCTTAGAATCCGAGTCCGAAATTAGCCTTGACTCTCTTCATCGTCTTCTCTGCTATAGTATTGGCTCTTTCTGCACCGTCGCGCAGTATCTGCCTGAGTTCCTCCGTCTCTCTTATCTCATTGAAATTCTGTTTGATAGGAACGAGCGCTTCTTTCGTGATCTCGACAAGCTCTTTCTTGAAGTCGCCGTATCCGCATCCTGCAAAATCAGAAGCGATATCATCTACGCTCTTTCCTGAAAGCGCACTGTAGATATTAAGCAGATTGCTCACGCCCGGCTTGTTCTCGGGATCGAATCTGATCTCGCCGTCCGAGTCTGTAGTCGCACGCATGATCGATTTTTTGATCTTGCTGTCCTCGTCGAGGAGCGAGATCCTGCTGTGGATGTTCTCAGCGCTCTTGCTCATCTTCTTTGTCGGATCGTCGAGAGCCATGATACGCGCGCCTTCCTTGAGGAATCTTCCGTCAGGTATCACGAAAGTATCCTTGAATCTGTTGTTTACTCTAATTGCAATGTCTCTGCATATCTCTATGTGCTGTTTCTGGTCATTGCCGACAGGAACTATATCAGTATCATAGAGCAGTATGTCCGCGGCCATCAGGATAGGATATGTGAAAAGCCCTGCAGGTGCCGATTCTTTGCCTCTGCTCTTATCCTTGAACTGTGTCATTCTCGAAAGCTCACCTGTATATGAGCTGCATGTGAGTATCCATGAAAGCTCCGAATGTCCGCTTACATCCGACTGAACGAAAACAGTCGATTTTTTCGGATCCACACCTATCGAAAGGTACAGAGCCGCCACGTCGAGTATATGCTTTCTCAGTTCCTTCGGATCCTGCGGAACCGTTATCGAATGTAAATCAACTATGCAGTAAATGCATTCATTGTCATCCTGAAGCTCCACGAACTGCTTCAGTGCTCCGAGATAATTTCCCAGATGGATATTTCCTGTAGGCTGTACGCCGGAAAAAACACGTTTCATAATCTCTCCTTAGATATTTAAATTCAAATCTTAAATTTTTACAGTTTCATTTTTGTCTGCTCCGGCTCATCGCTGTCTTTCTTTTCAGCTTTCTTTTTGAGAGCCAGCTCCACATCGCGTTCATGCTCTTCCTCACGGATGACCTTTGCCATCGATATGATGTTCACTTCATCATCTGTACGCATTATCTTGACGCCTTGAGTAGCTCTGCCGAGCTTCGATACTTCGTTAGCCTTTATCCTTATGATAGTTCCCTCTGAATTGATAAGAAGTATCTCATCATCTTCATCAACGACCATGGCGCCTATCAGTCTGCCTGTCTTCTTGAATTTGCTCTTGTCGTATGTCAGCAGTCCTTTGCCGCCTCTTGCCTGGATCTTGTATTCCTTTACAGATGTCCTCTTGCCGAATCCGTTGCTCGTCACCACGAGAAGCTCTTCATGAGGCTGGACAAGCTCCATCGATACGACTTCGTCATCATCTTCAAGCTTGATAGCTCTCACGCCGCCTGCGATCCTTCCCATAGGACGCACATCATCCTCAGAGAAGCATATGCACTTGCCGTTCTTTGTGATTATGATGACATTATCGCTTCCGCTGGTCTGCTTGATCGCAACGAGTTCGTCGCCGTCTTTCAGATTTATGGCTATGAGGCCGGTCTTTCTGTTGGTATCAAACTGCGATATCGCTGTCTTCTTTATCGTACCGTTCTTAGTCACTGCCATCAGGTACTTGTCATCGCGGAAATCTCTGAACGGTATCACTGCGGTGATCCTTTCTCGCTGCATGAGATTGAGGAAGTTTATCGCAGGTGTTCCCTTGGCTGTTCTCGTAGCTTC
>CAVEWO010000347.1:0-2322 GCA_963619345.1 Bacteroidaceae bacterium | reverse complement strand
CTGTCGCTGCCGCTGCGGTACTCCGCCGTTCTGTCCGTGCCGTCGTCAGCCTTTCCTGCCGCTCCGGTGCTTCCGGCGCCGCCTGCGCTGATGCCTGTCACGCGGTCGTACTTCGACAGGTCGATATCTTCATCGTAAAATTCTATCCTTATATTGCTCTTCTTTGCTGCGAGCTCCAGGTAGTTCCTGTTTTTCTCTCTGCTCCTGAGGATGTCGCTGCCTGCCTTTGGACCGCTGAGACCGCCGGCAGCCGCAACTGCCTGCTGACCGCTGTCCGCTCCGGCATCATCGCCGCCTGCCGTCTTCATCACGAACAGATATGCATTCGATTTGCCGTCTTCAGGGATGCTGATGACATCGTCGTAACCGCAGTCGGACAGTATCGCTCTCCAGCCTTCCACCGGCAGCGTGATCCTGTCTCTCTCAGGATCCCCGTAGTAATTCCACCAGCCCGGCGCATATCCGAATATCATGTTCAGCATATCGCTGCCTCCGCACGTCTGCACGAACGAGAAATATCCACCGTCAGACAGGAGCCACTTTATATTGCCTATCGTCTCCCTTATATCCGTCGTAGCCTGGATCACATCGTACAGCAGGATTACGTCGAAGTATCTTTCCGTGAAACCCTGCGCGGCCGGATCCTCGCTTATATCAATCACGCCGTATCTCATCATGTCCGCATATTCAGGCTTCTCGTTCGCCTGTCTTTCGAGCACGAGTGATCTCTTTATGTCTGTAAACCAGTATTCGCAGCCGCAGCCTTCGAGCATCGGCAGTATGCGGTCAGTCATCTCGCCGGAGCCCGCTCCGACTTCGAGTATCCTGGCTTTCCTGTCAGCCTTCGCCGCTCTCGCAACAGTCTCCGCCAGTGCGTCTATGCAGCTGTCAGTGTAGCTGTACACCGGCATCCTCTTTTCGAAGCTGTCGAGGAAATCGAATCTGCCGTCATGATAGATCACCGTGCTGCCCTCGCGCTCTCCTCTAAACACTTCGCCGTAAAAATCCGAAGCGTACACAGCGAGCTCCATGTATGCGCAGCAGTCCGGCAGCCTTTCCTCACACTCTGCAAGCACCGTGCGCTTGTCAGGCAGCTCCGTGCCCTTTTCCATAAATCTCAGCAGCCCGTGGTCGTCCTCCGCGTAACCGTTCTCGCACATGAACTTCACGAAGAAATCCACGAACGGAACGTACTTCTCGATCACGCCGCCCATATCCAGCAGCTTTCCGAATGTGTAGACTCCGCCTGCATCGAAGCCGTCCATGCTCCTGAAGTAGTCCATTATGCATGCCGCCGTGAGCCTGTCGGCCATCTCGCCGTAGCCCGGGATATCCTTGAGCAGCGTCACGCCTCTGCCGCTGAAATACTTCTTCCTGTACTCCTCTTTCGTACGCTCGAGATCCTCATAGATCCCCGCCGTGCTGAAACTGCCGTCGTATTTCTCCGACACATGCTCCAGGAAAACCACATCTCCCGCGTGGGTTTCCACGATATATCGGCTCTTCTCTATATTCTTCTCGTCAAGACCGCCTGCTACCGCGAGTGTATCTGTGTCCGCCGCGCGCTGCGCCTTTTCCGAAAACTCTTTCACGTAGCGGCTGCGCTCGAACGGATACTCCGTGAGCTTGACTCTGTACGGCTTCTCGTCGTAGAGCAGCTCCCAGTTTATCTGCTTTCCTGCGATCCACATATTGCCGAGCAGCGAAAGCATTCCGCTGTAAAGATCGTTCGACGCCGGTGAATCCGAAAATGCGAACGCTGTATTCCACACTCCGTCGTTCTTGGTCTTCCTCGTGATCGATGTCAGCATGTCTCCGAGGCCTATCTCGATGAAGATCGAGTCTTTGTCCTCTGCAATCCTCTGCACTGCGGCATCGTATCTCACAGGCATGGAAAGGTGCGCTTTCCAGTACTCTGCGGTTTTCATCTCCTCGCTGCTGCACGGTATGTCCGCGTATCCGGAATACTGATCGATCGCAAAATCGCCGAAGCTGATATCCGATATCGCCTCGCAGAAATCGTCCGCTATCTCGTCCATCAGATAGCAGTGGCCTGCCCTGTCCGCAGCTATTCGGCTGTATTTGAGATCCGCATCGATTATGACCTTCTCGAATTCGTCTATCTTTTCACGCAGCCCCGACACCATGCATCGCGCCGGCCCGTTGTACGCGCCGATCACCACGCCGTCCGTCAGCATGCCGCTCACCTTTTCCGGGCTTTCCGCGATATTTATCATCGCGCCTTCCGGCAGCGTTTCGACGAGCTCCGATCTGATCCTGAGCATCCTCGAAGCGTCTTCCACCGTCAGGATCCCTGAGATC
>CAVEWO010000346.1:0-2322 GCA_963619345.1 Bacteroidaceae bacterium | reverse complement strand
CATGATATCTATCCCTTCCATTATCTGACTGCGTATCGCTTCGACAGGGAAATCGGCCGCCTGCAGGAACATCGCCTCGAGCCGCTTCAGCATACCTTCTATGCTGTTGGCGTGCCCTGTACTGAGACTGCCGTCATGTCCCGTGTTCATGGCCTGTATCATATCCATCACCTCCTTTCCTCTTACTTCCCCTATGATTATCCTGTCCGGTCTGAGTCTCAGGCTCGCCTTCACCAGCTGCGACATGTCGACGCCGCCCTTCCCCTGAACGTTGGCATTCCTGCATTCCAGCCGCACTATATTCTCCACCTGATCTATCTGCAGCTCTGCGGAGTCCTCGATCACCACGACTCTTTCATGCTCCGGTATGAACTGTGAAAGCACATTCAGCATGGTCGTCTTCCCGGAAGACGTCCCTCCGCAGACAAAACAGTTGTAACCCGCTGAAACCGCGACTCTCAGAAATCCCGCCTCGTCCTCTGTCACCGTGCCGTTCTTCAGCAGATCTTCCATATCCATCACCTTCTCAGGAAACTTTCTTATCGTCAGTATCGGCCCGTTCAGCGCTATATTCCGATATATCGCATTTACTCTTGAACCGTCCGACAGCCGGGCATCCACGATCGGATTCAGTTCGTTTATCTCCCTGTGAACTCGTGATGCGATCCGCCGTATCAGCTCCTCGAGATCATCTGTTGTATCGAACTGCAGCGGCAGCCTCTCCGGTATGCCGTTCCTTTCGATAAAAATACAGTCCTTCCCGTTGACCATTATCTCCGAAATGCTCTTATCATCTATATACGGCTGCAGTATATCCATTTCCTTTCTGAGCGACAGGAACACACGCTCTATCACCTTGCGGTTCTCGCGATGACTGCAGCTGCCCGCCTTTTTCTGCGAAAACACGAATTCCTCTATCCGCTCCATCGCCTCCTCGTCGCTGAGAGTACCCTCTGAATCCGTTATCATCAGCCTTATTTCAGCTATATAGCGCCTGATCTCCTCCTGCGTATAGCTCACCTTTTCAGCGTGCGTTACACGTCTCACATCTATTGAATTTTTAACCATAACTTACATTATTTTCCTTTCAACAATATAATAAAACACCTGTAATTTTTTTACAAGTGTTTTATCTCGACAAATTTCGACTTTTTTCGACACGCGCAGGCATCAGATTTCCGGTATCACGATCCGATTGCTGCCTGCCTCTCTGTTCTTACTGTTGTGCTCCTCTATAAGCTTAGATATCTCAAGATCAGCCTGCTGTATCTCCAGCATGAACTCGTCGGCCGACACCTTGAAAGCACCGCCGCCCGTTATTATCAACTGTTCCAGCCTGTCTGACGTCGCTACCCTGACATGATACTCACGGCTTTTCTTATGCGCGGCCTTTTCTATGTACATATCCGCCGTCTCCGCCTCCTGAGTATAGATGACCTCGACGCCGTCGTGCTGCTCAAAGTGACGCTCGCCGCCCTTGACCCTGTACGCGTCAAAAACCGCGATCACATGGCACTTCTTATACCCCTGGTAATTCGCCAGGATCTCTATCAGTGCCTGCCTCGCAGAATCCATGTTCACTTTCGCCAGAGCCTTAAGCTCTTCCCACGCGAAAATTATATTATAACCGTCGACAAGCAGATATTCCTCCATCACGACAGCGGGTTTCGTCTTTTTCTTTTCATGCTCCGGAATGATTTCCCTCTTAGGTATGACCTTGCGCTTTTTCGACTTGCCGTATGTCATCTCAAAGATCCGCTCAAGCTCCTCCTCTTCAGTGAGCCCTTTCTTCCTGCCGCGTTTTTCCGCATTTTTTCCGGCATGCAAAGTTTCCGGCATGTCCCCTGCCCGTTCATATGTAAAGGCGCAGCTGTCCGCTCCGTTCAGGGTCTTTGTATCTTTTTGCTCCGCTTTTACGTCCATGAGCACGTCAGCTTCATCCCACTTCACATTGAAACCTGCACCGTGACTGCAGAAAACTGAATCAGCCGTGTTTTCCAGGTCAGCATCCGGATCGTATCCGATCGCTTCGATAACGCGTTCCTGGTCATGGCACTGCTCATACCCAGAAAGCGAGCAGCTCAGCCGCCCATGCCCTTTTGTATAAGATGCGACGTCCACCGCATAGTCCTTCATCTCGGAAACCGGCGCATTTCCTGTAAGCACCACGGTATCCCCCATATGCTCAGGCTCGCTGATACTGCCGCTCATCCTCTGGATATCCGATATTGCCCGTCCCGTAGCCTCTTGCGGTACCTCGAGACGGAATTCATACCACGGCTCCAGCAGCACAGACTGCGCTTTCCTGAGGCCCTGTCTGAG
>CAVEWO010000345.1:0-2332 GCA_963619345.1 Bacteroidaceae bacterium | reverse complement strand
CACAGCATCACACGGTGTTGAATCCGGTTCGATATGCTTCGCTGTAATCGCTATGCTGTTCACAGCGCTGAGCTACGGTCACATGGCCAAGGCTTTCCCTGCTGCCGGATCCACATATACATACACAAGAAAGGCTATCAACGCAAAGCTCGGAGTTGTCGCAGGATGGATCGTACTGCTGGGATATGTATTCTTCCCAATGGCAATATGGCTCATCGGCGCATCATATTTCAGCGCTGCTGTTCCCGCCGTTCCTTCATGGGTATGGCTCATCGCCTTCATCGTTGTGACATCACTGATCAATATCGTCGGCGTAGAAGTAGGAAGCAAGATCAACTTCATCATGGTTTCGATCCAGGTCGTTATCATAGTAGCTTTCCTCATCTTCACTATCAAAGCGATAACTGAGGGTATGGGAGAAGGCACACTTGCATCGTTCTCACCGTTCTACAACCCTGACATCGATTTCAGCTACACGGTAGCCGGAGCTGCAGCTGCATGCTACTGCTTCCTCGGATTCGACGCACTGACTACATTCACGGAAGATACTATCGATCCGACCAAAAACATTCCTAGATCGATCATACTGACATTGCTCGTATGCGGTGCGATCTTCCTGGTAGTAACATACTTCACTCACCTCGTGCATCCTTCGTTCGACTATCCGAATCCGGACAATGCTGCATATGATATCGCTAAGCAGGTAGCTCCTTCTGTCTTCGGAGGCATCTTCCTGCTCGGTACTATAGCAGGTCAGTTCGCGGCAGGCCTGTCGGCTCAGGCCAGCGGTGCACGTCTGCTCTACGCAATGGGCAGAGATGGCGTGCTTCCTAAGAAGTTCTTCGGAAATCTGAACCACAAGACTCAGACTCCTGTAAACGCTATCATCCTGACTGGTGTAGTTGCCCTGTTCGCTGTATTCCTCGATGTTACAAAGGCTACAGCTTACATCAACTTCGGCGGATTCGTTGCGTTCTTCTTCGTAAACATTTCCGTTATCGTGTACTATTTCATAAAGCAGAAGCAGCGTTCAGTGAAGGGCTTCTTCCTGTACCTGGTATTCCCTATCCTGGGTGCGCTCCTCTGCCTGTATCTGCTGATACACCTTGACAAGATCGCTATCATCCTCGGATGTGCATGGACAGTAGCCGGTATCATCTACCTGCTCGTTCTCACCAAGGGACTCAAGGAAGAACCGCCTGAACTCGGTATCGATGCGTAAAGCGCAGTGCAGCGGCATGCAAAAGTGCGGCATCGCGAACACACAGATACTATATGCGATGCAAGCCGTATGATACAGCAAAGCTGCAGTGCATCGTGAATAAATGCAACTAATATCAAAAATCTCAAAAGCCAGCGGATCCCGGTCCGCTGGCTTTGCTGCATTCTGTTACGGCAAAACAAAGATATGGTGCATTGAATAAAACTCAGATCATGCATATAAACAAGAGCGACTTCGCCACATATTTTAATATGGGCCTTTTGTTGATGTTCCGGAAATATCGAAAACGATATTTCCTAATACATAATAAAAAGCCCTGACTGTTTCCAGTCAAGGCCATAGGTTTGGTGGAGATGACGGGAGTCGAAACAGATTGTATACAATTTCGCCGAGATTCAAAACGTTTCAAAAGGTTGAAGTTTCAACGTTTTAGATTTTAACATGTTTCACTACAATTTATAGCATTTCGATAATTTTACGGAAAACTTTACGGAAAATCCGAGCCGGGTATGAACAAAAAATCCCCCGTCACACCGAAGTGCTCAGGGGGATCGTTTGTGTTTATCCAAGTCTATCGCGACGCTTTCTTCCGCAGGTAGTCCTCTATTTTATGCTTCACATCCTGCTGATACTGAAAAGCCTCTGTGAGTTCGCCGTTCGGTTTTTCTCCACGTACACACCTGACAAGTTCCTTGTTCACGCTGAAAGTCGCATTGAGTGCTTCCAGAGTCAGCTGCTCCCGCTCGTCCCGCTCTGCTTCTCTTTCGTCTGTCTTCTTCTGTGCCTTGTCGAGCTTTCTGAGTATCACTCCGGATATTATCGCCACTATGATGTTGAATGTAATCCCTATTGCCGCCTCCATCTATGCCTCCTATTTCACGTCCACATGTACGGCGTTGCCCATGTTTGATGTATTGCCGTATGCATAGTGTGCACCTTTCATCTTGTACCATGCCTTGATGAAGGCGTTTCTCTTTGCCTTTGTTGCTGTCAGTTTTGCGTTGTACATGTCAGCGGCCTTGCCCTTCATGTGGTAGCTTGTGGAGCTGGAGCCCGTGAGCCTGCTGTTCTTGTATTTGCATCTCACGCCGCTCGTTACGGTTATGCTGC
>CAVEWO010000344.1:0-2341 GCA_963619345.1 Bacteroidaceae bacterium | reverse complement strand
CATCTGAGGTTCGCCTGTCATCAGAGCTTCCCGAGCTTTTGTCAGCACCTCGTGTTCGCCGCAGCCGCCGCCGACAGTGCCTGCACATCGTCCCAGACTGTTTATCACCATGACAGCGCCGGTCTCTACAGGGACAGAACCTTTTGTTTCAACAACTGTTGCCAGTACGGAGCGTTTTTGTGCGATCAGCTGACCGATGACCTCCGGATCGGCCTCACACAGGGAAAGCGCTCCGTTGCCGCCGGAAAGGTCCTGCTTGAACAAGATCAGCTCGGCGAGTATCGATATCGCTATTTCCTTTGGCGTTGCGGCCTTGATCGGAAGGCCTATCGGAGTGTGCACCTTTTCCATGAGATCCCTGGAAAAACCATCTTTTTCAAGTATGTCGAAGAGGCCGGAGACACGCCGTCTCGATCCGACAAGCCCGAGGTATGACGGGTATCTGCCGGAAAATATCGATTCCAGGCACAGCTGATCCCAGCGGTGGCCCCTCGTCAGCACAGCTACATAGTCAAAAGACGATATATGCAGTTTTTTTATCGCTGAGTCAAAGGTATCGCATATGACTTCTGCGGCTTTTGGAAAAAGCGTGTAGTTCGCGAAGTCCGGACGGTCGTCGACTACCGTGACGTCAAAGTCGAGTTCAGCTGCAAAATTGCAGAGCGCCTGTGATATGTGACCTCCACCCAGCAGTATAAGTCTCTGAGGAGGGTAGAATTTTCTCGTATACGTTTTATCTCCGCTGCCGAAGACGAGTTCGGATGGATTGCCTTCGGCAAGATCCTGCCGGAGTTTTATGATGGTTTCTTTTTTCATGGTTACTCCTTTCTGTGGCTGTTTATATCAGGAATTCCTGTCTGCCGTCCTGCAGCGCTTTCCATGTCGGGGAAAGTGCGCGCAGTTCGCTTATGATCGCAGGAATCGTATTTATTATCGCGTCTGCTTCTTCCTCGGTGTTTTCTGCTGACAGTGAAAGGCGCAGCGAGTTGTGTGAAAGCTGATAAGGCACGCCGGTCGCCAGGAGGACGTGGCTCGGTTCGAGCGATCCGGCGGAGCATGCCGATGCGGCGGATGCGCATATGCCGTGTTCGCTCAGCAGTAGGAGCAGCGGCTCGCTTTCGACTCCTTCAAAGCACATGTTTATATTTCCCGGCAGCCGCGATACCGCGCCGTTAATGTATTCTCCCGGTGCAGGGCCATTGAGCATGCTGTGCGGTATCTTGAGCAGGGCGCTGATGATGCGGTCGCGCAGTGCTGTGATCTTTGCGGCATTCACTTCACGGCTTCGGCATGCTTCTTCGAATGCTGCAGCCATACCCGCTATCGCCGGCAGATTTTCAGTACCTGCACGTTTGCCTCGCTCCTGCGCACCGCCTTCGATGATGCTTGTGAGGCGGGTGCCTTTTTTTGCGTAAAGCAGGCCGGTCCCCCTGGGGCCGTGGAATTTGTGTGCTGACAGGGACAGCATATCGATGTTCTGCGCATGTACATCTGTTGGCAGTATTCCTGCAGCCTGTACGGCATCTGTATGGAAAGGGACCGAGTGCGCTTTGCATATCTTGCCTATCAGGTTCACAGGCTGGATCGTGCCTATCTCATTGTTGGCATACATCACGGAAACCAGTGCAGTATCGGCACGTATTTCTTTTTCTAGCTGCGCGGGGTCGACCATGCCACGTCTGTCCACCGGAAGAAGCGTTATTTCAAAGCCCTGCGACTGCAGACTGGAAAGTGTATTGAGGACTGCATGGTGTTCTACAGCTGTCGAGATGATATGCTTTTTGTTCTCTGCAGCTCCTGCTGCCGCTGCGGAGACGAGCGCCTGCGTATCGGATTCACTGCCTCCTGAGGTGAAGTAGATCTCAGATGGACTGCAGTTAAGCAGGCGGGCCATCGTCTGGCGCGATTCTAAAAGCCTGCGTGCCGCTCGCTGCCCTTCGATATGCAGACTGGACGGATTGCCGAAATATTCGTCCATGCACTCTGTCACGGCGTCTTTTGCTGCCTGACACATCCTCGTGGTAGAGGCGTTATCGGCATATATGATGTTTTCAGCCTTAAGACCTTGCATAATTTTCTCCTTTGTGGTTAAATATATATAAAACATATGTGTTTAATAAGGTAAGAATAACAAAGAGCTGCACATGTGTCAAGGAATCATATGAAAGCTGCGAGCTGACAGGGTTTTGTCACGGATGTATCACGGGCATCATAAACTAATCCCGGATAAGCATAAATCCAGTTAGCTTGTTGATAAACTACTTTACATATATTATAATAGGGAATAGGAGGTGCTGCTATGAAAGTATCAACAAAAGGTCGTTATGCGCTCAGAGTCATG
>CAVEWO010000343.1:0-2343 GCA_963619345.1 Bacteroidaceae bacterium | reverse complement strand
ATCCTGCCCTCAGGAGTTCCGTCCTCCGTTACAGCAGTTGTCGAATGTCCCGTCCTTTCCTTCAGTTCAAGCAGCTCGGCCAGCGTCTGATCCGGCCTGATATTGGCGTCGCTCCTTACGAATCCGGCCTTGTGCGACTTTACCTTGCGCACCATTTCAGCCTGACTTTCGATACTCTGTGACCCGTAAATAAATGAAATGCCGCCTTCCTTTGCAAGAGCTATGGCAAGCCTGTCTCCCGAAACGGCCTGCATCACCGCTGACACGAGAGGGATGTTCATGCTTATCGCCGGTTCCTCTCCTTTTTTGAATCTCACGACCGGAGTTTTCAGTGATACGTTGTCCACTCTGCACTCTGTCGAAGAGTATCCCGGTACTAAAAGATATTCGTTAAACGTTCTTGATGGTTCGTCAAAAATATATGCCATGGTTACCTCCTGCTTTCACTATCTACTTCAAACTATAATATTACATTTTATCGCAAAACGCGCAGTTTTACAATTTTAATTTCATTATTTACAATTTTAATTTCATTATTTACATGAATCTTATCGCTATTTACATAAACAAGTTTTAACGCACAAAAGCCCCGGTGCCCGGGTTTCTTGGTTTCCCGGCATCGAGGCTTTCTATGTACTTTACGATACGAATGCTTCATATATCGCTTTTATAGCTTTTTCAAAGTCTTTGTTCTCGACTCCGACGATTATGTTCATCTCGCTCGAGCCCTGGTCGATCATCCTGATGTTGATCTTTTCCTTTGCAAGCGCCGAGAACAGTGCTGCTGCTACGCCTGTTCTCGATGACATGCCGTGACCTACTGTCGCAATCAGAGCCATGTTTTCGAATACTTCGATCGTATCAGGCTTGAGCTGACGTGTGAATTCTTCCACGATCTCGTCGAGTCTGCCGTCGATCACGTTGTTGTCGATAACTATAGACAGAGTATCTACGCCGCTCGGGATATGTTCGATAGGCACATCGAAATCCTCGAGTATGCCGGTCAGTTTTCTGATGAAGCCTCTTTCGCTGCTCATAAGGTTCTTGTACATCGCGATAACTGTGAAGTCCTTGCTTCCTGCGATACCTGCGATGATCTGTCCGTCTTCCAGCTTGGCAGGCTCTGCAGTGATTATCGTGCCCGGATCTTCAGGCCTGTTTGTGTTCCTGATGTTGATCGGGATATTCGCAACTCTTGCCGGATAGATCGCATCCTCATGCAGCACCGATGCACCCATATATGAAAGCTCTCTCAGCTCTTTATACGAAACTGTGCTTATCGGCTTAGGATTCTTGACGATCCTCGGATCTGCCATCAGGAATCCTGATACGTCCGTCCAGTTCTCATACATGTCCGCACCTACCGCTCTTGCTATGATCGAGCCTGTAATGTCCGAACCGCCTCTTGAGAACGTCTTTACAAAACCGTCGATCTTCGAACCGTAAAAGCCCGGGATAACGGCCTTCTCATGATTTGAAAGTTCCTTACGGATAGCTTTATCCGTAAGTTCTTCCATAAATCTGCCTTTTTCATCAAATTTCACGATTTTTGCAGCATCTACGAAATCGCATCCCAGATACGATGCAATTATCATCGCATTCAGGTATTCGCCTCTGCTGGCTATATAATCTGCGCTTGCACCTGCTTCAAGATTCCTCTTGATTTCTTCGAATTCATGCTCAAGATCGACATCAACATCCAGATTCACCTCTAATGCCATAAAACGGTCGCAGATTACCTGAAATATCTGTTCATAAGGGATTTTATGCTCGATATGGGTCTTGCAGAGATACAGAAGATCGGTGACTTTGCTGTCCTCGGAAAATCTCTTTCCCGGTGCAGATACCACGACGTACTTTATATCCTCGTCATTCTCGATAATATTTCGGATCTTCTCTATCTGTAAAGCATCCGCTACTGACGAACCTCCGAATTTTGCAACTTTAACTCCCATTTCTAAAAAAATCTCCTTTCATTTTTCTTTCATAACATCAGCACGCTGTCTGAAGTCCTGACATGTCGACAGCTCTGCGACTCTGTTCTGCTGCACCATGAAACTCCGGCATACCAGCCAGCTGCAGCCTTTACATGTCACAGAAGCTATGCGCACTTTTATGCTTCAAGCGCAGCCTTGAGTGCTTCTGCCTTGTCTGTCTTTTCCCAAGGCACATCTATATCTGTCCTGCCGAAGTGACCGTATGCGGCAACCTGCCTGTAGATAGGTCTTCTGAGATCCAGATTCTTTATTATGGCTGCTGGTCTGAGGTCGAAATTCTCTGCTACTATATCTGCGAGCTTTTCGTCTGAAACCTTGCCTGTGCCGAAGGAGTCCACTAATATAG
>CAVEWO010000342.1:0-2354 GCA_963619345.1 Bacteroidaceae bacterium | reverse complement strand
GATCTTGAATGTGCAAACAAAAATGTTGCAACCCGGTTCATTTTCATGTATACTAGTTACTGTTCACTGATAAAGGCTGAGGCCGGTGAATAGTAAACACTTTGGAGAGTTGTCAGAGTGGTCGATCGTGCAGCACTCGAAATGCTGTGTCCTTAATCGGACCCAGGGTTCGAATCCCTGACTCTCCGCCATAAATAAATAACAGTGTCCGACGGACACTGTTATTTATTTATGGTATAAAATCCTTCGGGATTCGAACAACCGAAAAATTCCAGCCGGCTGAAGCCGGGGAATTTCAGTAAAGCACCTACCGATAGTTCGCAGGACTCACTGGGTTAGGTGCTCTCCGAAAGGGCCGCGTCGTCAGCGGAAGCGTCCGGCGGACGCTGGAGCAGACGCGTGTCCAAGGCGGAGCCGCAGGACGGCAGGTCGCGAAACGAGCTGTGAAAATCCCTGACGCCTGTCGCTGATCTTTTAGTGCTTATCCATAAATTTTTAATTTTAGAGTATAAGGCTTTGGTATCATGATTTGATATGGACTGCTTTGAGCACCATTTTTTATACGCTTTGGGCGCGATATCCGGATAAAGCGTATAAATCCGCATCGCTAATATCCATATAAGATTGTTAAATACTTTGTGCTTTATACTCATTTGACTGCAAATTGAAATATCAGACTAAAATCAGAGCATGAACACCCGGAAAACTGCCTAAAATCAGAGCATGAACACCCGAAAAAACTGCTGCCTTTGTCAGCAGCCATTCGGCAAACGAGTTTTCTCGCACTCAGCAAATGATTTTTTTGCCGCTCTTGACAACCTAACGTTCGGTAGGTGTGGTTACAGTGATAATAATACTCAAAGGAGGATATCAGAATGGCGGAAAAAGGCAATACGAAGCAGGCGATCATGGAGGCGGCGTTGGAGCTGAAAGCATTGCAGACCAAACAGAGCTATACGGATGTCATGCGATATTTTACCGGGTTCGTAGGATTTCTAAGTCGTCAGGGGAAGGTGATCGAAGATGACGCCGACCCGGAAATCATGGCGGCACAGCTATGTCTTCCGGTGTCCGTATGGATCAATCTCTGCGATCGCGAACCGGAGCGCGAGGATGAAGTGATGGGGCTGGTCGAGAGGCATATCCGTCAGTTTTTCATTATGCATATCAGGGAGTTATAAAAAGCTGCCGCACCGTGGGTGTCGATGGGGTTACTGCTGGTGATATTTTTTGCTCGCAGGGCATCTAGGAAAAGGAACGGAAAAAAGCAGGAAAGTGATCCCGGCACAGAAGGCATGTGTCTCGGAATGTGCTTTGGTGCAGCGATCAGGACAGCATTTGGAAATAATACAGGCATAGGGCTTTCCCTTGGCATGCTGACCGGACCTGTTATCGGGATGTACATCCACAGAAAATAGGAAAGGGTGGGATAACCAGTCGCTTAGGTCACTGGCCATCGGGGAATTCAGCAGCCCTGTTTATGCATCATTATGCATATGAATTCCTGCAGCGGCGCGTTTTGAAAAATGCGAAATGTATATAAACCGCAGTTGTCAGGAGTGTTTTATATACAGTCCACTGTCATTTTTGGGCTTGTTTTGGCACTCGTCGTATACAGTCGCATATGATTCACGCACGATAGAGATATCGGGTATGGCTGAAAGCGATTTTATTCCTGATATTCATGAAAAATCGTGCATAAAAATACTGAATTGCGAATGAAAATGCAAAACGAAGTGATGCCGGGAAGACACTGTTACGGATGCACTTAAAATCGTGAGGATTTCATACATTTGACAGTTTTTAACAATCGATTTCGGGATTTAAGGCTTCTACGCTCTGCATCCCGTTGCACCACACGCCCACCTGTATAGCGATGCGGGCAGTCACCCGCGGCTGCATCGCTATACATTTCGGTCCGCATCATGTTATCCTCACAGGGGACGGATGTCCGGTCCGCCTGTGGCTGAATCGTTATGCATTCCAGTTCCACATCTCGCTATCACAGCTTCGCATCTCGCTATCCTGTGCATCATCAATTTTGTTATCCCGCCGCCGTTTAATCCGCCTCTCACACATCCATACATTTTATGGTATACTGTCCTATGAGACTCCATACTATTTGGAGCCGAGTTTATTTGCAGAAAAGGACGAGATAATGATAGGAACAGGAACGATCATAAACAGCGCCAGCATCATTGCGGCAGGAGTGATAGGGCGTTTTACAGGAAGATTTTTCAGGAGTGAACAGCAGGACGCACTTAATAAAGCGTGTGGTGTCAGCATCTTATTCATCGCGGTCGCGGGTGCGATGGAAGGGATGCTCAAGGTGGAAGGTACCGGGATCAGCAGCG
>CAVEWO010000341.1:0-2363 GCA_963619345.1 Bacteroidaceae bacterium | reverse complement strand
CCCTGGAACCTGATGATTATATCAGCGTCCTGCGAAAGCATGTCGGTGATTTTACCTTTTCCTTCGTCGCCCCAGTTGGCGCCTACGATTGCTTTGATCATTTAAATCTCCTTTACCTTAATGCTGTGATCTATGATTTATACATTGATGTCGGCATGCATACCGAGTGATTCTTTGTTGTCTTCAAGAACAGGCTTAACGAAAGTCTCGAGGAAATCCTCCGTCTGGCTTTCCGCGCATCCCGTAAAGTTCTCCGGCTTCATCAGTGCGAGCAGCTGTTCCTTCGTCATATTGAAATCCGGGTCTGCAGCGATCCTGTCGAGCAGGTCGTTGTCAGCGCCTTCTTCCTTGACTCTCCTGCCGGCCGCCATCGAATGCTGTCTGATTTTTTCGTGGAGCACCTGTCTGTCTCCGCCGGCCTTCACGGCATCCATCATGATATTTTCTGTCGCCATGAACGGAAGCTCGCTCATCAGTCTCGCGTTTATCACCTTAGGGTAAACGACGAGACCTGAAGTTATATTCATGTAAAGCTCCAGTATTCCGTCCGTCGCCAGGAAGCCCTCTGAAACGCTGAGTCTCTTGTTAGCCGAGTCGTCGAGCGTTCTTTCGAACCACTGAGTCGACGCTGTGATCGCCGGGTTCAGGACTCCTGCGATGACAAAGTTGGAAAGCGCAGCTATACGCTCTGAGCGCATAGGGTTTCTCTTGTATGCCATTGCCGATGAGCCGATCTGGTTCTTTTCGAACGGTTCTTCGATTTCCTTCAGATGCTGGAGCAGTCTGATGTCATTGCTGAATTTGTGAGCGCTCTGCGCGATCCCGGAAAGGATATTGAGCACTCTCGTGTCGACCTTTCTCGAGTAAGTCTGACCCGATACTGCGTAGCAGTCCTCAAAGCCCATCTTCTCTGCGATCAGTGAATCGAGCTTTCTCACCTTCTCGATGTCGCCGTCAAACAGCTCGAGGAAGCTTGCCTGCGTGCCGGTCGTTCCTTTTGAGCCGAGGAGCTTCATCGTGCCGAGCACGTGGTCGAGATCCTCGAGATCCATCAGGAGATCCTGCAGCCACAGCGTGGCTCTCTTTCCGACAGTCGTAGGCTGTGCCGGCTGGAAATGCGTGAATCCCAGAGTCGGCAGCGCTTTATGTTTTTCTGCAAAGTCCGCAAGGTTCGCGATAACGTTTATCAGTTTTTTTCTTATCAGTTTCAGACCTTCTGTCATGATGATCAGGTCTGTGTTGTCGCCGACGTAGCATGATGTCGCGCCCAGATGTATGATCCCTTTCGCATTAGGGCACTGCAGACCGTATGCGTAAACGTGGGACATCACGTCGTGGCGCACTTCCTTTTCGCGTGCCTTTGCAGCATCATAATTGATATCGTCTGCAGCGGCTCTGAGTTCAGCGATCTGCTGATCTGTGATCGGAAGCCCGAGTTCCTGCTCTGTCTCAGCAAGCGCTATCCAGAGCTTTCTCCATGTCCTGAATTTCATTTCAGGTGAAAAAAGATATTTCATTTCATTGCTTGGGTATCTTTCAGATAATGAACTCGTATAGTTCTTTGTATTATCCATAATCTCACTCCTTTTATAATCACTGCGCGGGAAATATCATTTTCCGGGTTTCCCATCGGCCCGCTTCGACGAAAAATGCTGATTGTTTTCAGCGCATACAACAATTATTATATCACAAAAAAGGGGCATAAAACAAGCTCAAAGGGTCAGGACAGTGCCTGCAGAATGGTCATGGCAGTGTCTGGAGGCGGCATGAGCGTCTGCTCTGCATCCGGACGTGCTCGTGATCACCCGGATGGCCGTTAGTGCGCAGCCTTTTCCCCCGAAAAAATATAAGTGATGAGTGCCGCGATGATCACCAGCGCGCAGCCGATGACGGAAGTGATGCCCAGCACCTCGCCGAGGAAAACGTACCCCAGGATGATCGAGAACACGATGCCGGAGTAGTTGTAAATGCTGATTTCGGCGGCGGTCGCCAGCCTGTATGAGTATGTCAGTGCGATCTGGCCGAAACCGCCGAACACACCGATAAGGAGCAGCAGAAGCAGCTCTTTGAACGTCGGCATCACGAAATCGAATATCATGAACGGTATGCATGCAAGCACGCAGAACGTTGAAAAATGCATGATTATCGTCATTCCGTCAACCTTGTTTCTGAAGTACGCCAGAAGCGTGTACGACACGCTCGAAAAAAACGCGCACAGGAATGCCATGAAAAGCGGGAACAGATTCGAGTTGAATGCGGGATTCGCGACGAATGCCGCACCCAGGAAGGCGATCAGCAGCGCAGGCACCTGCACTCTGCGGATCTTTTCTTTGAGGAAAATCGCCGCCCACAGTGTTATCATG
>CAVEWO010000340.1:0-2367 GCA_963619345.1 Bacteroidaceae bacterium | reverse complement strand
AGGGGTCCTTCTGGAATACTGTATGGCTTACGGCAGGATAATACTGCTGTCACTGCCTTTTTTCATGCTTCAGTTCGCATTCCAGGCGCTGTTCGTAACGGCGGAAAAGCCGAAACTCGGGCTTATGGTCACTGTGATATCCGGAGTGGCGAATATAGTTCTGGATCTGCTTTTTATAGCGGGTTTTGGCTGGGGTATAGTGGGGGCAGCGGCGGCAACTGCAGTAAGTGAATTCACAGGAGGTTTTATACCTGTTATCTATTTCATACGAAAGAATGACAGCCTGCTGAGTCTGGTGAAAACGAGATTCTACAGTTCGGTTTTCGTCAAGGGCTGTCTTAACGGAGCGTCGGAACTGCTGACTCAGATATCTGCGTCGGTGGTCACGATGCTGTATAACTGGCAGCTTCTGAAGCTTGCCGGTGAAGACGGGGTGGCAGCATACGGCGTGATAATGTATGTGGCGTTCATCTTCGCTGCGATCTATATAGGCTATTCGATGGGCAGCGCACCTGTGATCAGCTACAGTTACGGTGCGGAGAACCATGATGAGCTCAGGAATATTTTCAAAAAAAGCATGATCATCATAGGAACTGCAGGAGTTTCACTTGTTATCATGGCTGAGATCTTTGCGGGTGCACTGACATATATTTTTGTAAGCTATGATAAAGGCCTGTACGACCTTACAGTGTACGGGATGAGGATATATGTGATATCCTTCCTTATAAGCGGATTCAACATGTTTGGTTCGTCTTTCTTCACTGCACTGAACAACGGTTTTGTTTCTGCACTGATATCCTTTTCAAGGATCATCGTATTCGAATGTTCCTGCGTCATAATACTCCCTGCGATCTTCGGGCTTGACGGGATATGGTTTGCCATAATAGTAGCCGAGAGCCTGGCCGTTGTACTTACAATGACGCTGATGGCGAAGAACAGGAAACGTTACGGGTATATGTGAGCGGCAGGCGTTTGCTGTGAGAAATATGTATTATATACAATTCTGTTTTGTATTTTTCGGCACTTTCATTTTGGTTTTTTCGGCGGTTTTGTTTTGTGTTTTTCGGATAACAGGTGTATCAGGTGTGCAATATAGTGAGGATCAACCATAAGAAAACGGTCCGGATAGAGATATATCCGGACCGCATATGAGCTGCACGATATCATCCCGCAGTGCGTCGATGATATTTTCTTCAGCGGGCTTTCCTGAGCTGGCGTTTTTCGAGGAACGTGGTGAACTGCAGAGACCTGTCCATTTTGCTGCCGGCGATGCCAACTGCCTTGCCAAGTGTGAAGGCTGCTATGACTGTGCCGATGCCCAGACCGTCCACATGTCCCAGGCAGAAGAAGGTCAGAGAAGCTGTGGCTGCAAGGCACATCACATCGAAGACGATCTTTATGCGTGTATATGCGACGCCGGTTATGTCTGCCAGCTCTCTTGTGAACAGATCCGTAGGGATTATCGGCAGTCCGCATCTGTTGGAAAGTGCGATACCTATGCTGAACAGTATGAAGCTGGCAGCAAAATATATGAAACGGCACACGATGGTCTGGGGGAGTATGTTTATCCACAGTTCATAGAAGTCGATGAGTTCTCCGAATATGAAACCTACCACGAAACTGAACAGATACTCCGGCACGAACCTTTTCCTCAGTATCATAAGCCATGCCACAAGGAAGCCCTGGAATATATATGTCCATGTACCCAGGGTCAGATCGTCGAATACCCTTGAAAATGCATAAGGCACACTGGATACGGCTGATATGCCTGAGCCTGCATAGAGCATAAGCACTACGCCGAAGCTGTTTATGACTACAGCTATGGCAAGCGCAGCTTCACCGCGCCATATATGTCTGTCTGAGATCTGTCCTTTTTCCTGATAAGTCACTGATTCCATCTGTTTTTCCTTCTTTCTGCTGCTGTTGCGTCAGCTTTATCTGTATAAAATCATCTGCTATCAAGTCTATATTCAAAACAGCATGATATCAAATGAATAATTTTCATGAAATAATAGAAAATGTCTATAAAAAGGACTATAATATAGAGAATGAAATTTATTCAACAGACAGGAGGACATATCGTGAATCTTTATCATCTTCGCTATTTCGTGACTCTGGCAGAAATGAAGCACTATACGAGAGCTGCTGAACATCTTTGCATATCCCAGCCCAGCCTCAGCCATGCCATCAAACAGATGGAAAAGGAACTGGGAGTGGCGCTTTTCGAAAAGGAGGGCAGGCATACGGTGATGACACGCTTCGGAGAGGAATTTCTGGAATACGCCGGGCAGTCACTGGCGGTGCTGGATGAAGGCGTGGCTTCGCTGCAGAGAAGCTCAAGGGGAGAAGGTCTGATAAGGCTGGGGT
>CAVEWO010000339.1:0-2367 GCA_963619345.1 Bacteroidaceae bacterium | reverse complement strand
CAGGACGAGGGCATCAGGACGGAAGCGTTCGACCCTTCGAAACTCAGCGATCCTAGCCTGATAATATATGCGCCGGTAAGAGTGCTTGGAAACTCGACGATCGTGACGAACGGCGACCAGACAGACACGGTATACGATCTGATGTCAGAGGGCAAGACATTCGAACAGGCGCTTCGCACGCGCGAGTTCGAGCCGGATGATCCGAACTTCACACCGAGGATATCAGGGATCATGAACGTGGAAAACGGCAGCTGTGACTTTGCGATGTCCATACTCAAGAGCGACGACGGAAACCCTGAGTTTTGCATAAGGAACACGTTCGCTTACGAAGGATGTCTGGCAGGCGAAGGGCGTTTCATACATACATATGCAGGCGACGGAAACCCGCTTCCGAGCTTTGAGGGCGAACCTGAGAAAGTCGACATTGCTGGAGACATAGACGCATTCGCGGATACGGTGTGGAACAGTCTCAACGAAGACAACAAGGTATCTCTGTTCGTGAGATTCATAGATATCGAGACAGGAAAATACGATACGCGCATCATAAACAAGAATAAATAGTCGAATATCTGTGTGCCGCACAGCGCTGACGGTGCTCCGGCATAAAAGACTTTGCACGATTTGCACAAGGAGAAACAGGAATGAAAGAATTAGAATTGAAATACGGATGCAACCCCAACCAGAAGCCTTCCCGCATTTTTGTGGAAAACGGCGATTTGCCGATCGAAGTGCTGAACGGCAAACCGGGCTACATCAACTTTATGGATGCATTCAACGGCTGGCAGCTGGTGAAAGAACTCAGGGAAGCGACCGGACTTCCGGCTGCGACATCGTTCAAGCACGTTTCACCGGCCGGAGCTGCAGTGGGACTCCCGCTCAGTGAAGTTGAAAAAAAGATCTACTGGGTAGACGATCAGGGCAGCATGTCGCCGCTGGCATGCGCATATGCGAGAGCAAGAGGCGCAGACAGGATGTCGTCGTTTGGCGACTTCATATCGCTTTCTGATGTATGCGACGTGGATACTGCCAGGATCATAAAGCACGAGGTTTCCGACGGTGTGATCGCACCGGGCTATGAGCCGGAAGCACTTGAGATACTGAAAACAAAGAAAAAGGGGAATTACAATATAATAAGCATCGATCCGGATTATAAACCTGATCCTGTAGAAAGGAAGCAGGTTTTCGGTATCACGTTCGAGCAGGGCAGGAATGAAATGCCCATAGACGAGGCATTCCTAGGCAGGCTCGTTACGGAAAACCGGGAAGTTCCGGATGATGCGAAGCGCGACCTCATCATAGCTCTGATAACGCTGAAATACACTCAGTCAAATTCAGTATGCTATGTAAAGGGCGGGCAGGCGATCGGTATCGGTGCAGGGCAGCAGTCGAGGATACACTGTACGAGACTGGCAGGACAGAAGGCTGACAACTGGCTGCTCCGCCAGTGTCCTAAAGTGCTCGAGCTCCCGTTCAGAGAAGACGTCGGCAGACCGAACAGAGACAATGCTATCGATGTTTACATGAGCGATGACTATATGGATGTCCTCGCTGACGGCGAGTGGGAAAAGGTCTTCACAGAGAAGCCGGATCCGCTCACACGAGAGGAAAAGAGAGCGTGGCTCGACCAGATGGACGGCGTGGCACTGGGATCGGATGCATTCTTCCCGTTCAGCGACAATGTCCAGAGAGCACACCGCAGCGGCGTGAAATACATCGCGCAGCCCGGCGGTTCGATCAGAGACGATCTTGTGATAGAGGCATGCAACGAGTACGGAATAGCGATGTACTTCTCAGGCATGAGACTGTTCCATCACTGATAGCGGCGGGCATGGTAAGGAGGTTCACTGATGAAAGTTTTAGTTGTGGGCGGCGGCGGCAGAGAGCATGCGATATGCTGGAAGCTGGCTCAGAGCCCCAAAATCGATAAATTATACTGTGCCCCGGGAAACGCCGGGATCGCGGCTGCTGCAGAATGCATAGACATCAGCGCCGAGGACATCGAGGGTATCTGCAGCTTTGCATCTGATGAAAAGATCGATCTGGCGGTCATCGGACCGGAGGTGCCGCTTGCAATGGGCATAGTGGATGAGCTGGAAAAGTGCGGAGTTCGGGTCTTCGGGCCAAATAAGAAATGCTCACAGCTCGAGGCCAGCAAGTCGTTCACCAAGGCTTTCCTTGCAAGGCATGATATCCCGACGGCAGGCTACAGAGAGTTCACTGACAAGGATGAGCTGCTTTCCGCGGCCGGGCTCTACGGATACCCGATGGTGCTCAAGGCTGACGGGCTTGCAGCGGGAAAGGGCGTTGTGATTCCTGAAAATGAAGCGGATGCAAAGGCTGCGATCGAGGAAATGATGGGTCAGAAGG
>CAVEWO010000338.1:0-2378 GCA_963619345.1 Bacteroidaceae bacterium | reverse complement strand
AGCGTTGACGTCACCGGCGGAACGTACACGACTACAGGGATAGGCTCACCTTCCGTATATTCCACGGCCGATATCATCGTAAACAATGCAAAGCTCATTGCAAAAGCTTCCGAGGGCATCGTAATCGAAGGAAAGAACTCAGTTACTTTAAACGACTGTACTCTCACGGACAGCAACACTGAACTGAACGGGCAGTCGACGACTTACAAGAATATATTCCTCTACCAGTCGATGAGCGGCGATGCAGCTGACGGCAATGCGGAATTCACAGCAGCAGACAGCAAGATAACGACGAAAAAAGGCGACACGCTTTACGTGACAAACACGACAGCGACGATCAACCTGGAAAACAACACTATAAAAAACACTGACAGCGAAGGCAATTTCCTCAGAGCCCAGGCTGATTCATGGGGAAACTCAGGATCCAACGGCGGTGACGTCACTCTCGTGATGACAAAGCAGAAAGCCACCGGCAACATCGTGATCGACTCGATCTCAACTCTCGATATGACCATGAAATCTGGCTCGTACTACGAAGGAACGATCAACGGTGACGACAGCGCCAAATCGATAAAGCTGACGCTTGACAAAAAATCCAAGATCAAGCTCACCGGCGACAGCTACGTTACCAGCCTCGACGATGCAGACACAGACTACAGCAACATAGACTTCAACGGCTACACACTGTATGTGAACGGGGAAGCAATAAACTAAATGCAGCAGCATCCAGAAAACAACTATAATCGCATCAAACGCCAATGTCATTAAGTTGGGATAAAAAATGACCCCCACGTCACATAACGCGGGGGTTTTCTTATACAAATCCGTGCTTTAGATCCAAACACTTGCTCTCCATTCAGTATGATCTGATCAGAAATCGCATCCTTCGCTCAGCCAGCACTGGTCTTCATTGATCTGATGGACGAAAATACGCCCATGATTTTCTTCATCTTGAGCCTGATGGTATTTGAAAAGCATATTATTTTCATTTACTGTTCCTAAGATCTCTATCTTTCCGGTAACATGCGACATAACAAAACGAAAACCTTTTCCTATTCCATTCTGCATCTTTTTTGCAGCCTCAGTGATCTCATATCCTTTTCTCAACGGTATCTGAAAATGATTCATGACGCCTGTCACCGGGCGGCACTGAAAAACATAATAAGGAACTACAGCTATAGCTGTAAGTTTTTTTAACAGATCCCCCAGAATATAGCTGTCGTCATTTACACCTTTTAGAAGTACCGTCTGATTCCTGACCTGTACACCTATATCCAACAGCTGTTCTACCGCTTCTGCAGACTGCGGAGATATTTCATGCGGATGATTGAACTGTGTCACAATATTTATTTTCTTTTTTTTATTATATTTATGTAAAATATCTCTGATTTCCGGATCCGTTGTTATTCTCTGCGGGAGTACAACCGGTATTCTGGTTCCGATCCGTATAAAATCCAGATGCGGTATGCCGCTCAGCTCCTTAAGGTATGCTTCTAATATTTCATTGCTGTTCATAAAAGCATCTCCGCCGCTTATCAGGACATTTGATATCTCCGTATGTTTATTGATATAATCAACTATGGCTTTCAACTCTTTTGAAGTTTCTTTTTCTGATATTCCTACCATCCTTCTTCTGAAGCAATGCCTGCAATACATCGCACATCGATTGTTAGACAATATAAGCGCCGTTGCTTTATATTTGTGCTGCAGTCCCGGCAAAACAGTATTATCCTTTTCACCACTGGTATCAAAGCTTCCAACATTATCTAACTCTTCCACCGAAGGGATGCTCAACCTGCGTATGGGATCTGCTTCATTTTCTACGTCTATCAAAGAAAGATAATACGGATTTACAAGCATCGGATACATTTCCTGTATTTTTTTCAATTGCTCCGTTTCTTTGTCGGAAAATCCGAACACTGTTTTTATCTGTTGAATATCTGTACACCCTTTAGCTAAAATTCTTTCCCATTCTCTATCCATCATATTACCCACCTGTTATTTTTCGATTACTGTATACCATTCCTCACTTTTCAATACCGGTATCTTCCGGAGATCCATGTTTTTGATGCTGTACCTGAAAGCCTTTTCGATATGCAGCACTATATTTTATATATTAATATACCATAAAAAAATATATTGTAAATAATCATTTATTTATAATTTTCGTAATATTTTGTCGCTTCACCAGTCATTTGTGAATATCACGAAGTTCTGTAATTTTTATAAAATATGTTTTAAGACCCTGCAAGCAGTATTCATGTACTATCATTCATAGTATTTGTGGACTTCCTGACTTTTTACCCACTCAAAAATAATTAGTTCGCTTAACAGCAGAAATTTCAAGGTTTCTCTTGATTTTCGTGCTGTTTTTTAGT
>CAVEWO010000337.1:0-2385 GCA_963619345.1 Bacteroidaceae bacterium | reverse complement strand
AGCATAGATGAAGGAACAGTTTGTCAGGACAGGGATGCTGGTGGGTGAAGACGGTGTGGATGCGCTGGCTTCGGCGTCAGTGATAGTGTTCGGCATAGGCGGGGTAGGCAGTTATGTCACGGAAGGCCTTGCGCGTGCCGGAGTAGGACGCATAACACTGGTAGACAAGGATATGATAGATATCAGTAATATAAACAGGCAGCTGCCGGCGCTGCACAGTACTGTGGGGAGGCCCAAGGCCGAAGTGATGGCTGAACGCGTGGCAGATATAAATCCAGACTGCGAGATAGAGGCCGTCCAGTGCTTTTTCCTGCCGGATACGGCAGATGATTTTGATTTCAGCACATATGACTATGTAGTAGATGCGATCGACAGCGTTGCGGGAAAGCTGGCAATCATCGAGAAGGCATACCGCGGGGGAATACAGGTGATCTCGTCGATGGGTACAGGGAACAAGCTTGATCCTTCGGGATTCAGGATCTCGACGATAGAAAAGACGAAGGTGTGTCCGCTGGCTAAAGTGATGCGAAAAGAGCTCAGAGTCAGAGGTATAATGGGTGTCAAGGTGCTTTACTCCGAGGAGCTGCCGATAAAGCACGGCATGGGCTCGACTCCGGGAAGCATCTCATTCGTACCGTCTGTGGCGGGGCTGATGATCGCCGGTGAAGTGATAAGAGATATATGCGCACGGAAGGTGCAGGAATAGATAAGGAAAGGGATCGACATGGAGAATCAGGGTATTCTTCTGGCAGGACTGTTTGTCGCAGTGACGGCGCTTGCAGTCCTCGTCATAATACTGATGATAAAGATATCGAGAGGCGGAACGGGTGGTATAGTAAACGAAGCCGAGCTCAGACGCGAGATACGCGAAGAGATGCGCAGATCGCGGCAGGAGATGAGCGAAACAGTCCAGCTCAGCGTCAGGCAGATGGGAGAGATGATCGCGCAGAACCAGCGCGAGAGCACAGAAAACCAGAGCAGGAGGCTGGCCGAGCTCAACAGACAGCTGGCAAGCACGTCTATGAGTATAGAACAGAGACTTGAAAATATAAGGATCTCGATGGAAAAGAAGATCACGATGATGACGGATGAAAATAACAGGCAGCTTTCCGAGATGAGGAACACGGTCGATGAGAAACTCCAGAAAACTCTGGAGGACAGGATCGGCAGGTCATTCAGACAGGTGAGCGACACTCTTGAACAGGTGACGAGAGGTCTGGGACAGATGCAGACGCTGGCTGCCGGAGTCGGTGATCTGAAAAAGGTTCTTTCAAATGTGAAGACAAGGGGTATAGTAGGCGAGATACAGCTTGGTGCGATACTCGCGCAGATGCTTTCCCCGGAACAGTACGATGAGAACGTCGCTGTAAAGGGCGGCAGCGAGCGAGTGGAATTTGCAGTAAAATTCCCGGGCGAAGGAGACAGCCCTGTATACCTGCCGATAGACTCGAAATTCCCGGCAGATGCGTATACGAGACTGCTAGACGCATACGACACGGGTGACAGGCAGCTGATAAAGACTGCGGCAGACGGGCTGAAGAGCACTGTGCTCAAAGCGGCAAGAGACATCAGGACTAAATACATAAGCCCGCCGCACACTACTGAATTCGCGATAATGTTCCTGCCGTTCGAGGGTCTGTATGCGGAAGTGCTCAGGCTGGGGCTTGTTGATACGCTGCAGAGAGACTACCGCATAAACATAGCGGGACCGACGACGATGGCGGCGATGCTCAACAGCTTCCAGATGGGCTTCAGGTCGCTGGCACTGCAGAAGCAGTCCGGTGAAGTGTGGGATACACTTGCAAAAGTGAGAACCGAGTTTGACAAGTTCGGAGACGTGCTTGTCAAGACGCAGACCAAGATGGAGCAGGCGCAGAAGGATCTCGAGAAGCTCGTTGGTGTGAGAACGAGAGGCATACAGCGTGCGCTCAAAGGCGTTGCAACGATCGCAGAGCCTGAAGAGCCGAAAGTGAGCAGCCAGGACACGATGAAGTTTTTTGAATAGAATAAAAGAAACATAGAGGATGGATATAAATGAGCATATATGCGATAGCAGACCTGCATCTTTCGTTCGATCCTGAAGTTGACAAACCGATGGACATATATGGTCCGAGGTGGTACGATCACGCTGAAAGACTCAGGAAGAACTGGTGCGGCATGATCTCGGAAAGTGACACGGTCATACTGCCGGGTGATATTTCATGGGGGCTCAGACTGGAGTCGGCAAAGTACGATCTGGACTGGGTCGCTGCGCTGCCGGGCCGCAAGATCATCACGAAGGGAAATCACGATCTATGGTGGAGCGGCATAACAAAACTCAATAAAATGTATGAATCAGTCACTTTTCTGCAGAATGACTGCTGCACTGCCGAAGGTCTTTATATA
>CAVEWO010000336.1:0-2386 GCA_963619345.1 Bacteroidaceae bacterium | reverse complement strand
TTCAGACATTCCAACACGACTGCCGAAACGCACATGATAGCTTCGCAGCTGTTCGACTGCGGTATCGACCATCAGAAGCTGGTGATAAACCTTTACAACAGTGTCAGCTACAAGCAGACCAGGATGGAAAGTGCGATACTAGAGAAAATGGAGCTGATCGCAGATGGAAAGGCAGCAGTTTCATACGTCACCTCGGCGATGCTCGAGGCGGAAAGTGCAGAGCTCGGGGACTGCGAAGCTGTGATCGACCGTCTCAGAGACATAAAGGGAGTCGAGATCGCTGCTTTTCTCAAGGAGAAAAACGGCGCAGTAAAGGTCAGTATGCGTGCGAAATCGTACGGACGTGTCGACAGCATAGCTGTGAAATACGGCGGAGGCGGTCATGTAAAGGCTGCAGGCTGCACTCTTGAAATGCCTATGGACGAAGCGGTGGCTCTGATAAAAAGCGAGCTTGAAGATTACTGGAATGATATATAATTATTTGACGGGAGAACCTGATGAAAGACGGCATACTGATTTTAAACAAGCCTCAGGACTGGACTTCTCACGACTGTGTCGCTGTGTGCCGCAGAGTGACGGGCGTGAAAAAAGTCGGTCACGGAGGAACTCTTGATCCTATGGCAGAAGGGTTGCTGCCTGTTTTTATAGGAAAAGCCACGAAGATAATGGAATATCTGGATCTTGACTATAAGACTTACAGGTGCACTGCAAAGCTCGGCATTACGACCGACACGCAGGATATCTGGGGCGAGGTGCTCGAAGAGAAAAGCCCTGCAGATGTTACAGAGTCTGAGATAATGGAAAAGCTGCAGGCTTTTCGCGGCAGGATCACTCAGCTGCCTCCGAAATATTCGGCTGTCCGCATAAACGGCAAGCGGCTTTACGAATATGCGAGAGATGGTGAAGATGTGGAAATCAGGCCGAGAGATGTAGAGATAAAAGAACTGGCGGTGAAAGACATAGACATGGATGAGCATACGGTAACATTCGATGTGATGTGCTCAAAGGGTACTTACATAAGGTCGATATGCAGCGATCTGGGAGAGGCTCTCGGATGCGGCGGAGCCATGCAGTCCCTGAGCAGGACGAAAAGCGGAGCCTTTACACTGGAAAATGCAGTGACGCCGTACGAACTCAAGCACATGACGCCTGAAGATATAGAAGAACGCCTGCTGGACATCGATCTGCCGCTTTCTCATCTGGGAAAGGCTGAAATGGCGCCTGACAGGACGAAGTATTTCTGCAACGGCAACAGCATAAGATGGAAGCAGGTCAGAGTGCTGAGAAAGCCCGCAGAGTATGAGCATGAGAAATACAACAGCAGAGGCAGGAAATACAGTGAGCTTTACGGTGTCTACGAGTCAGGCACGGGGGCTTTTCTGGGAGTCGGCTATTACAGCCGAAAGGAAAATGCTCTGAAGGCAGACAAGATATTTGCGGATATATGATTTAAGAGGCGAGAGATATGAAGATTTTTAATTCACTTGACGAGATCAAAGGCGTAGAGCCTACGGTCATAGCACTTGGAAATTTTGACGGTGTTCATAAAGGGCATCAGCAGATAATAGAGAGAACAGTCAAGAGCGCAGAGGCAGCAGGTCTGAAGAGCGCAGTGTTTACATTTTCGAACCATACGAGGACGCTGCTGAAAAATCTTCCTGCAGTGAAAAACATTTTATATCCTGAGGAAAAGGCTGAAATAATGGAGGGCATGGGTATAGATTACCTGTTCAACATTCCTTTTACTAAGGACATACTGACTATGTCACCGGAAGCTTTTGTAAAGGATATCCTTGTGGACAGATTCAGGATAAGAGAAGCCTACTGCGGGTTCAACTACAGTTTCGGATACAAGGCTATGGGAACACCGGAAGTGCTGATGCATGAGGGTCTGAAGCACGGATTCGGCATCCATGTACAGGAGCCTTACATGATAGACGGCATTGTCGTGAGCAGCACGTATATAAGGCAGCTTATCGCAGACGGAAAGATGGAGGAATGCACGAAGTTCATGGGCAGGATGTACTCGATCGGCGGAGAGGTGGTCGTAGGCAACAAACTTGGAAGGACTATCGGATTTCCGACGTCCAACATAATGCTCGACGAGACGATGGCTGCGCCGCCTAATGGAGTGTATGTGACATTCTGCACCTATAATGGAGTCAGATATCCGAGCATCACGAATGTCGGCGTGAAACCTACCGTAGGCACTTATAACAAGAATATCGAGACGCACATATTCAATTTTGACAGGGAGCTGTACGGAAAACAGATCCGCGTGGAGTTTGTAAAGCGTATGCGCGAGGAGAGAAAATTCGCGAGTGTTGAGGAACTGAGCAAAAGGATAGAGCACGACTGCATCATGGCGAAGGCATACCATCGTGAA
>CAVEWO010000335.1:0-2387 GCA_963619345.1 Bacteroidaceae bacterium | reverse complement strand
ATTATGATCTCGGCACCGTTCTCATGGACCAGGATGTCTCCGGTCATCTCGCGTCTGATGCCTAGCCCTGTGAGCGAACCGAGATAATCGCGGTGCGTGAGCTTGCGGCCTCCTTCGCGTGCCGTTATGCGGATGACAGATACCGGACAGTCGGACACATCTGCATAATCAGGGAGAAAGCATGCGACCGTTCGCTCTGCATCATCATATCCTCCGTAAAAGACACACCGTACGTCACCGGTGCTGCCTGTCATTTCCCGGCAAAGCTTTTCTGCAAGAGATCTCTGTCGCAGGTCGAGAAAATTTGAACATGTCATCCGGTACTGTGAAAGGCATTGGTCGAATTTATCTTCTATATTTGCAAGCAGTATCTTATCTTCTTTTGTCATTTCCATAAGCTATCGTCACTCTTTCTATCTTTTTATCTCATGTGCCGGTGCAGTAAAGTGCCCAGGCGCATTTTATTTTAATTATAGGAGAGCCGGAGCCGGAGTGCAACTTTTTATGCATCATTTTGATCCGGCTGTTCTGCTGATTTTCGTGCTGCGGTTTTATGCAAAAGCGCAGTGCTCAGATTAGTAAAGCGGGACGTCAGGATATGGTGCGCTTTGCATATGGAAAGAACCGACGCTCTGTGATATCATGGATGAGACAGACCGCCCGCAGGATGCGAGTGGTCAGAGGGAAAAACAAGGAAGGTGCTGCGGTGAAATATGGCAGTGCCGTAAAAAATGATATGAAGCGGAGGATATGATGATAAATGGAGAACTGAAGCGGTCGGGAAGATATGACGTGCCGTATGCTGCTGAGATAAAAGGCGGAGAAAAGACTGCGGTAATCGTTGCGCACGGATTTGCGAGCAGCAAGGAAAGTCCGACTGTCAAAATGCTGATGGAAAATCTGCCGAAGCATGGTATAGCTGTGATGGCGTTCGATTTTCCGGCACACGGTGTGAGTCCGGTGAACGGAGATCTTCTCACGGTGGAAAATTGTACTGCGGATCTCGCAGATGTGGAAAAACACGTCAGAAAGCTGCTGCCGGAGGCTGAGATCGGATATTTCGGATCGAGCTTCGGCGCATATATCACGCTTATATATCTGATGGAGCACGATGCAGAGGGCGTAAAGGCATTCCTGAGAAGCGCTGCTGTGAACATGTCGGAGTATTTTCTGGAACTTACATCGAAAGAACGCACTGTGCTTGACGAATACGGGTATTTCATGCTCGATGACAGTGTGAGGCCGGTGAAGATCACGGCGGGGTTCATAGAAGATCTGAAAGCCCACGACATAATGGCAGGTTTTGAGCGAAAAGATCAGAAGCTGCTGATGATACACGGAAGCGAGGACGAGGACATCGCTTACGACAGAGCGAAATCATTTGCGGAGAAATACGATATCGATCTGGTGACGGTGGATGGCGGCGACCACAGGTTGTCTATACCGGGAGCACCGGAAAAAGTTCTGAGTGAAGCGATCGGATTTTTTGCAGGAAATCAGGAGAGAAGATGAAGATACTTCTAATAGCTGTAAATGCCAAGTATATACATTCAAATTTAGCAGTGCACAGCCTGGCGGCGTATGCGGCGAAGCACTTTGCAGAAGATGGAGCGCATCCGGAGATAGAAATCGCGGAATACACGATCAACCAGCCGGTCAGCAGGATCATCACGGACATTTACATGAAAAAACCTGATCTGTTAATGTTCTCGTGCTATATCTGGAACCGCAGAGAGATCGAAGAGATCGTTACAGATATAGGAAAGGTGATGCCAGGTGTGGACATCTGGGCAGGCGGTCCGGAAGTGTCTTTCGATGCTGCTGACGTGCTCGAAAGGATGTCGGCGCTGAAAGGCGTGATCTGCGGTGAAGGAGAAGAGATTTTTTTCGAGCTCGCGAAGGCATATAGCAGTGCGGAGCTGCGTTCGGAGCGGCTGGATGATGAGCCGCTGAAGGAGATTAAGGGGGTCGTATTCAGAGACAGCAGCGGCGGGGTCATAACGACGATGCCGCATGTGCCGATCGAGCTGAGCAGTGCGCCTTTTCCATATGACAACCTGAAAGATTTCGAAAACAGGATCATATATTATGAAAGCAGCCGCGGATGCCCGTTCAGGTGCAGCTACTGCCTGTCTTCGGTGGAAAAATCGCTGAGATTCAGAGATCAGGAACTGGTCGAGAAGGAGCTCGGATTTTTCCTGGAGAGAAAAGTTCCGCAGGTGAAGTTCATTGACAGGACCTTCAACTGTGACCGGGAGCGTGCGCTGAAGATATGGAGGTTTTTACGGGATAACGACAACGGCATAACGAATTTTCATTTTGAAATAGCCGGAGATATAATGGATGAAATTCAGCTCGAACTGCTGTCGGAGCTGAGACCGGGACAG
>CAVEWO010000334.1:0-2403 GCA_963619345.1 Bacteroidaceae bacterium | reverse complement strand
AGTTTCTAGCAAAGTTGCAAATATATATGGAGCAAAAGAGAAGAGTATTAAATAGTGTCTGCTCACGATAACTTGCAGGCCTCAAATTCATTGAATTCATCGCATTTACAAGTGTTTCATGGTATAATAGAAGTGCAGGAATTATCATTCAAATCACTAAAAAACCTTGCACTTCAGGGAGGTCTCAATGTATATCAAGGATCGATTTCATCAGCTGGGGCTGTCAGATTTCAATCAGCCCATCGGACTCAGAATGAATCCGGAAAACCGTTGGATAAAGAAAGCAGCAGCCATCCCATGGTTTGCAATCGAAGACCGATATGCGGAACTTTTTCCGAGCAAAACCGGAATGCCGGCAAAGCCGCTGCGCACTGCGCTGGGATCACTGATTATCCAGAAGCAGTACGGCTACTCCGACCGGGAACTTGTGGAACAGATTACAGAAAATCCGTACTACCAGTATTTCATCGGTCTTCCCGGATATCAGCAGAAACCGCCGTTTGTACCATCACTTCTGGTGGAGTTCCGGAAACGGCTGTCGGCAGATGTTCTTGCTGAAATCAATGAGATGATTATCGAGTTCAATCAGTCGGACGACCAGCCGCCGAAAAGCGGCGGAAACACCTCTGATACTGAGGCTTCAGAGCCAGAAGATGAGAAGTCGGCAGTTGAGAACGAAGGCACATTAATCCTGGATGCCACCTGTGCGCCGCAGAATATTGCTTTTCCCCAGGATATCAATCTGCTGAATGAAGCCAGAGAAACCCTGGAGGAAATCATTGACGCAATCTGTTACGAATACAATGAACCCAAGCCACGCACTTACAGACAGAATGCCCGAAAAGATTATCTGTCACTTGCAAAGAGAAAAAAGCGTAAAGGCAAGGTGATTCGCAAAGCAATCAAAAGGCAGCTTCAGTATGTCCGCCGAGATCTCAAATACATCAATCGCTATCTTGAGGAAGGCAGGAAAGTGTGCCTTGCCCATGCAGAAAGACTGCAGGTGATACGGGAACTGTATGAACAACAGAAATACATGTATGACAACAAAACTCACTCCGTACCGGATCGCATCGTGAGCATCAGTCAGCCATACATCCGGCCGATTGTCAGAGGCAAGGCAAAGACGCCGACAGAATTCGGTGCAAAGCTTGACCTGAGTGTGGATGAATACGGCATGGCACGGATAGAGCAACTGTCCTTTGATGCATACAATGAAAGTGACGTTCTGATTAGTGCAGTCGAGAACTATCATACCCGAACCGGCCGCTATCCGAGTCGTGTTCTGGCAGACAAAATCTACAGGAACCGCAGGAATCTCACGTTTTGCAAAGAACATGGAATCCGGCTTTCCGGACCGGCTCTGGGTCGGCCTAAAAAGGATCCGAGTGAGGATCGCAGAATCACATATGAAGATGCCGTTGATCGTATCGAAGTGGAACGGTACTTCAGCCTGGCCAAGCGATGTTACGGATTAGGATTGATTCGAACGAAGCTTGACACAACAACACGAAGCTCCATCTGCCTGTCGATTATTGCAATGAACGTCGGCAGGCTGAGTGCTGTTTTTTTATGCGATTTTTTGAAATCGATTTTTCAAAGTGCATTGGGAGGAGGATATCTGAGTATACTCACCTCCCTAAATCGGCGATTAGCTGTTATGACAACTTATTGAGCAGACACTAAAGAGTGTTTTGAAATTCTTCACTCCGCACATCCTTGCGATCTCGCTCATTTTTTCCACCTGACGGTCTAACTCGAACGGGTCGTCTATGAATGAATAGACTTCTTCAAAAGGAGTCGTGCCCTCTATGAAATCGGATTTACTGTATACTCTTGTTTCATCATTGCCATTTTCCATGCACGAGCCTCCTCTCCCGTATAATCGTCAAGTATTATGTTTATATTCTCGATCATATCTCTCAACCATTCCTCACCATTTACGAGCCTGCCAAACAGGACTGAATGCACCTGACAGAGCGTGAAATACTGCATCTGTAAATCTGCTGTGATTCTCTCTTCTGCGGCCTGTATGCGCCTGTTTTCCGTCTCCCTGAGCCTGTCTCTGTATGTCGGCCTGCCGCTGATGAGTCCCAGGTGCCAGTCACTGTCTATCTTGACCATAGCCTGTGTGAATTTCAGGCCGTGATACTGCATCACGAAATCTATCGCGCCCCCATAGGCTCCGCACCCGAAGCACTTGTACTTCTCATTTCTTATAGAAAGGCTCGCCGTTTTCTCCTTGTGGAACGGGCACATCGCAAAACCTCTTGAATTGAAGCGCACTCCGTAAAACTCCATGACGTCACGCAGTTTCACGGAGTCGCAGATTTTCCGTGCTGTATCATTGCGCATTCTCCAGCACCTCCCTCAGTTCGTACTTCAGTATATCCGCGATCAGGA
>CAVEWO010000333.1:0-2409 GCA_963619345.1 Bacteroidaceae bacterium | reverse complement strand
CTAATGCTGTGTTCAGATGGACTTTACGGTGAAGTATCTCCACAAAAAATCGCGGGGATACTCGCAGGCGAAGGCAATATGAACGACATATGCACACAGCTGGTGGATGAAGCGATAAGATGCGGTGGAAGAGATAACATAACGGTTGTTTGTTTAAAGATATAGAAGATTGAATATAGGAGGAAGTTATGAGCAATAAAGTTCTGGCAGGGAGATATGAACTGTTTGAGCGAATAGGCGAGGGCGGCATGTCAGTCGTATACAAGGCAAAAGACAAGCTGCTCAATCGTTTTGTGGCAATAAAGATACTGAAGCCGCAGTTTATCAATGACAGCAAGTTCATTGACAGCTTCAGAAGGGAGTCGCAGGCGGCAGCGAGCATGTCACATCCCAATATAGTGAATATTTACGACGTGGGAAGAGAAGGCAACATTCATTACATCGTGATGGAGCTTATAGAAGGAAGGACTCTGAGCGATTATATAAAAGAACAGGGGCCGATGTCCTACCCGAAGGTGATAGCACTGTCTAAACAGATAGCTGCAGCGCTGGCATTTGCACATAAGAACCATATTATACACAGAGATGTAAAGCCTCACAATGTCATGATAACACCTAATGGAACGGCGAAGATAACGGACTTCGGTATAGCGAAGGCTGTCAATGCGGCAACGATAGTGGACAATACAGAAGGCATCATAGGCTCAGTACATTATTTTTCGCCGGAACAGGCAAGGGGAGGATATGTAGATGAAAAATCCGACATATATTCGCTGGGAATAGTGATGTATGAGATGCTGACGGGCAGAGTTCCGTTTGACGGAGACAATCCTGTAAACATCGCGCTGATGCATATAAACGGCGAAATGGTGCCGCCGTCAAAGCTGGTGGCAGGCGTTCCGCCGGCTCTCGAGCACATAATCCTCAAATGTACTGACAAATATCCTGTCAACAGATATGCTTCGGCTGATGAACTCATCGAGGCACTCAACAATCTGGAATTCGTAGGAAGTGTTGTCGGCGATTCAGTTCTCATGGGCGGAGCAACAGGAACGATGAACGGCATGAGAAACGGCAGAGGCCCGATCGCTGAAACAGATTACGATGACGGCGAGGATCGTGATGGCGACGATGATGCACGCGGCGGAAAGAAAGACAAAAATAACAAGAAACCGATGGACAAGAAGAAAAAGATGATAATAATCATCGCATCGGTTGTCGGAGCACTGGTGCTGGGGCTTGTGATAGCATTCGCGGCAGGAGTGTTCGGTGGAGAAGAGATAGATGCGCCGGACTTCAAGAACATGACGTTCGAAGAAGCGCAGCAGGCTGCAGATACATACGATCTTAAGGTCAGGAAAGGTGACGAGGTCGTGAGCGACGAGGTCGAAAAAGGAAAGATCGTTTCGCAGGATCCTAAGGCGGGAACAAAGATCAAGACAGGAAGCACGATAAAGGTAAATATAAGTAAAGGCCTGGGAGATGGAGACGTGCCTGATCTTCAGGGAAAGAAGCAGGATGAGCTCGAATCGTATCTTGAAGCAGCAGGTTTCAAGCTGGGAACAGTTACCACGGAAGCCAGTGAAAAAGAAGCCGGAACAGTTCTCAGTCAGGATCCTAAAGCCGGTTCAAAGGCCGAAAAGGGAAGTACGATAAATGTAGTTGTGAGCGATGGCTCCAAGGCAAAGGCAGTCGTGCCGTATCTCGTAGGCAAAAGCCTTGAAGATGCGCAGGCGGCACTGCTGAACGCAGGGCTGACGATAGGCAGCATAAGTTATGACTACAGCAGCACATATGCAGAAGGAGAGGTAATGTGGCAGCAGTACGATGCGAATGCACAGCTCGACAAGGGCACTGCAGTCAAGATCAGAGTGAGCAAGGGCAATAAGCCTACAGAGCAGCCGACTACCAAACCGACAGAAGAAGATGATAATTAATGAAACAACTTGTGCCGGTCATCTGAACGGCACAATCGTAAAAGGTATCGCCGGGTTTTATTATGTAAAATCCGGCGTTGCAGTCTACAGATGCAAAGCCCGCGGGATATTCAAACAGCGAGATATAAAGCTGACCGTGGGTGATGAAGTGACGATAGAAGTGATACCGGACAACGATGACAGCGTTATAACAGACATAAAGGAAAGAAAGAACAGCTTCATAAGGCCGTTCATTACAAATGTCGACTGTTTTGCAGTAGTAACTGCAGCACTGAAGCCGGCACCGGTTCTTCCGGTAATCGACAGATTTCTCGTGATGGCAGAGAAAGCGGAGACAGATATAGTCATATGCATAAATAAATGCGATCTGGCAGAGAATGCAGATAACAGAAAAAACAAAACCGGAAGAAAGGCAGCTGAAAACATAAAGATTCTTAAAGAGACATACGAGCCGCTTTATCCTGTCGTATGC
>CAVEWO010000332.1:0-2412 GCA_963619345.1 Bacteroidaceae bacterium | reverse complement strand
GCACGGCTCATGGTCTGAGCTTTCATCAGGTCGGAAACGCTTGTGCCTTCATCGACTTCGGTCTCTTTCTGGTTGAGTATGATCTTCATTGCAGCACCTCCTTTTTCATTATAATCCTATATATTCAGCATAAACAGCTTTTGCTTTTTTCTCGTCGCTTACATGCTTGATTATCGCTCTGCCGTTTTTGAAAAGCTTGATCTCGATATTGCCGTCGCTGAAATCCAGTGTGTACTGCGTATATTTCACAGTACCCTGCGATTTGAGTTTTTCGGCGTATTTTTCAAAGCTGATCTCGCCTTCTCTGGTAGGTATCACCTGGACAGAGTCCTTGCCGCACATTGCAGCGGTCTGAGAGCCTGTGACTTTGCCGTAGAATGCATAGTCATTTTTGCCGCAGACCGGGCATTCGCTGTCTTTTTCCACGGGAACGTAGTCAAAATAATTTTCCCATACATCGAATGTCACGAGTTCTTCGCGGATGGCATCCGAGCCGCTCAGTATCTTAAGTGCTTCTGCGGACTGCAGCGCAGCGACTATGCTGGCCGCAGGGTTGAGTATACCCACTGTGGCGCATGTCGGCTGTTCACCGGGCGCGTACTGCTCCTCTCCGAGGAAGCATTTGAGGCACGGTCTGTCTTCACCCGGCAGGATGTTCATAGTCATGCCTGAGGATGCCAGGGTGCCGCCGTATATCCATGGTTTTTTCAGATGATGACATGCTTCGTTGAGCAACAGGCGCACTTCCATGCTGTCTGTCGCATCGATGACGAGATCCACATCTTCGATCAGGTTATCTATCGTACCGCTGTTGACATCAGAGATGACAGGGTCTATCTCGACTTCGGAATTCACTGTCTTCAGATATTCATATGCGGCAACGACTTTAGGCATTTCTTCCTTTGCATCTTTTTCGGTAAAGATGGTCTGTCTCTGCAGTTCGGCAAGCTCGATATAGTCTCCATCGATGAGACGCACATATCCGACGCCGGCTCTTACCAGACTGTTTGCGACTGCACCGCCTATAGAGCTCATTTCGATTATGGCAACGCGGCCTTTCTTTATTTTTTCCTGGCCGTCAGATCCTATCCCCGCAAAGATCTCCTGTCTTACATAACGTGATACAGTGCTTTTCTCCATATTACAATTCACCTCTGCTTATTATGCCTATGCTCTCTATGCAGGCGTTGATCTCATCTTCAGTCGTGAAATATCCCGGACTTATGCGGACGGTTCCGCCTGAATTCAGTGTACCGATCGACTTGTGCGCATAAGGGGAGCAGTGAAGGCCGCTTCGGGTGGCGATATCGAATACCTGATCGAGATATATGGAGATATCCTGAGGTTCATATCCGTCTATAGTTATGGAAACCACCGGCCCGCGGTCATGCCTGAGAGGACTGTATATGCGGACTCCCGGAAGTTTGGAAAGCCCTGCGATCAGCATATCCGTCAGCGCTCTGTCTCGCGCATGTATCTTATCAATACCTTCTTTCATGATGAATCTTATGCCTTCACCAAGTCCTGCGATACCCGGAACATTGAGCGTGCCGCTTTCGTATTTGTCAGGCCTGTCTTCAGGCTGGTGGAGCATCTCTGACTTGCTTCCCGTGCCGCCTTCCTTTAGAGGCCTGATATCCAGGCCGGGTTTTATATAAAGCCCGCCGGTGCCCTGTGGTCCGTACAGACATTTGTGTCCCGGAAAAGCAAGCATATCTATGTTCATCTCCTGAACATCTATTTTCATAGCTCCTGCAGACTGCGACGCATCTGCGAGGAAAGGAACGCCCTTTTCACGACAGACAGCACCGATCGCTTTGACATCGTTTATCGTACCCGTAACGTTTGACATGTGGTTGATGACTACGAGACGGGTGTTTTCTTTTATGGCTGATGCGACATCCGTTGGATTCACGCCGGTTTCTATGTCTGCGTGTACCTTTGTCACTTCAACGCCTGCATCCTTAAGATGCTCGAGCGGTCTTGCGACTGAATTGTGTTCAAGAGAAGATGTGATGACATGATCTCCCGGTTTTACTGATCCGTGTATCGCGAGGTTCAGTGCATCAGTCGCATTGAAGCAGAATATGATGGATTCCGGATTTTCCGCATGGAAAAAGCGGCTGCACAGCAGTCTTGTTTCTGCGACGATACCGCCTGCTGTAAGAGACAGCTTGTGGCCGGAACGTCCCGGATTTCCGGAAGCATTTATCAGTGCATCGTTAACAGCAGCGTAAACCGGCTCAGGTTTTTTGCCGGATGTAGCTGCATAATCTAAATAAATCATGATTCGCCTTCCTGTTGATTATAATTATACTATTTATATTGTAACATATATGCAACACGATGAGTAACAGAAATTTTTGAACAGAAGAAACAGTCGGAGAATAAATATTTATATAGGCGCTATCC
>CAVEWO010000331.1:0-2414 GCA_963619345.1 Bacteroidaceae bacterium | reverse complement strand
CAGCCTGGAAAAAGGCAAATCGGCGGATTTCGTGATACTCGACCAGCGCATCACGGACACAGAGCCGGAGGATCTGGACAGCATCTGCGCGAAGGAAGTTTATTTCAAGGGGAACAGGATACTGTAAAGCGCACTGCCACGCCCCCGCTCCGGCGGGACGGTTTCAATGATGCAAAGCGTAAGCGGGCGCATAGCCCGAGGATTGCGACTGCATCACGACGAGCAGCCTGGCGAAGCCGGAAAGTCAAGCGCCCCGGCAGGCGGCGGACAGCCCGGCGAACAGCTGCGAACCACGAAATTCAGACGCGCAGCCCAACCGGGCAGGTACCCCGGCAGACCGGAAGCGTGCAGATTTACATATCAAAAAACAGAAGTGGCATAGCCACGTCCCCGCTCCGGCGGGAAAATATCGCAAACTATAACAAACGGTATTTGTTGTATAATACAAAAGGAGGTCTGAAATAATGAAGAATTTCAGTATTAAAGACGAAAACGGAAAAATTTATTATGGCTGGTGGATCGTACTTGTTGCCGCACTGATATGCGGTCTGGTATACAGCGGCATCGTTTCGGTAACGGGAGTTTTCATGCTGCCTGTCACGACGGAACTCGAGCTGCCGATCGGAAGCTATTCATTTTACCTCACAGTGATGTCGCTGACTAACATAGTGACACTGCTGATAATTTCAAAATTCCTCACTGCTAAGAACATCAGGAAGATAATGGCCGCTGCGGCAATACTCGGTATCATTTCATTTATAGGCTTTTCTATGGCAAAGTCGCTCGTATGGTTCTATATCTTCGCGATCCCACAGGGTTTCTGCTTCGGAGCATTCACGATGACTCCATGTCAGATACTGGTTTCGAACTGGTTCGGTGAAAAGGCAAGAGGCCGTGCGATGAGTATCTTCCTCATGGGGATGTCTCTCATAACAGTTGTTCTGATGAATATACTGAACTACATCGTGCTTTCCGCAGGCTGGAGGATCGGCTACATAGTGCTGGCTGCATGCACAGCTGTATGTCTGCTGATCGCTCTCAAGGTAGTTTCATGGAGCCCTGCTGAAAAGGGAATGAAGCGTATCGGAGATCTTGAAACTGAAGAGCTCGAAGCTATGGCATCAAGAGAAGTCAAGGGCGTGAGCTTCAGCGAGGCGCTGAAAAAGCCTATCACATGGCTCGCTTTCATCTCATGTACGCTCGCAGTTATCGTATCAAGCTCGATCCTGCAGCACGGCATACCTACTATGGTAATGGCCGGTCAGGATCAGACAGGCGCTACAGCTATCGTTTCCGCTACATCGATAATCCTGCTGTTCACAGGCCCTATCGTAGGTATCATATGTGACAAGAAGCTCAGCGCTGCCGCTGTCGGCACGAGCCTGTTCTTCATGATCGCTGCTCTCGGGCTCGCGTTCATGAACACAGGAATGATCGGGATCGTACTGTTCGTTGCAGGATATATCTTCGGCGTACCTGCGATCAATATCGTTTCACCGCTCATCATGGGTCATATGTACGGCGACAAGGATCTCGGCAAACTGATCGGATATGTCAACGTATTCATCGGTATCGGCGGTGCGATAGGTGCAACTGCAGTCGGAATGCTGATGCAGCACTACGGTTCGTACCAGATGCCTTGGCTCTACATGGCAGCAGTTCTGTTGGTCGTTGCAGTGATCAGAGGTATCTGCACAAGCAGCAGCAGAAAATTCAAGGGTTAGGGAAAGGCGATTGCCGGCCCGGCCGCAAGACGGCAGGCGATGAACTCAGGCCGGCCCGGTACAAAACAAGTTTTCACTATTCATAATATAAATTCCGGCAACGGAAGCCCGGTGGACGGCTCGTACGGGCGCGCAAGCGTTCGTATGTGCCGGGCGCCGGGGTATGGGGAACGGGCCTGCTTCCCTTCCCCTGATGTCCGCGGCAGCGGACTTCGGGGGTTGGGAAGCGGGGCGGTTCTTTTTTTGGTGCGAGCTTTGTGAAGAGGCGGCTGTCGCATTAACGATTTATGATCGTTAGGGCGGACGGCCGCAGGATGCGCTGGGCACGACACGCGAGCGAGGCTAAATAAGCGCATGATATTCTGCGCACAGAAATAATGCATGATCTGCGCCGGGTACGGCACGTCGCACATGGCGAGGTGCGTATGCGGACTTGATCATGGTGTGTTTTAGTGTAACTGCGCGTTTTTGGCTGTTTTGAGTATAAACACCCTGATTGTCAGGTGCGCTTTGCGGTCAAGTCAGATGGAATATACGGCCGATTTGCATAGAGTTTTATGCGTTTTCCCGCAATCATATACTATATGAGTATAAAAGAGATTTTCGATTTTTCATCGAACTGCATATCTGGATAAGTTTTTTATACTCAAATCAGTGAAAATCTGGTTTTGTGACGAATCTCAGGCGGCT
>CAVEWO010000330.1:0-2416 GCA_963619345.1 Bacteroidaceae bacterium | reverse complement strand
GATATGGAACAGGTTCATGGCGAGTCAGATGGCTCCTGCAAGGTTCAAGGCAGTCAGCGCAGTGATAACCAATGGAGACTATTCGTTCAAGGCAACAGGATCGAAGCTTCTCTTCGACGGTTTTCTCAGGGTATACTCTCCGGGAAAAGACGGAGACGAGGACAAGTGGCTGCCGCATCTTGAAAAAGGCGAGACGCTGGAGCCTGTGAATCTGGAAGGTGTGCAGAATTTCACACAGCCTCCTGCGAGGTTCACAGAAGCAAGTCTTGTGAAGGATCTTGAAGAAAAGGATATAGGCAGACCGAGTACCTACGCTCCTATAGTGGCGACACTGTCTGATCGTAAATATATAGTCAAGGAAAAGAAATCGCTGGTGCCTACAGAACTGGGATTCATCGTTACGGAACTTATGGAGCAGTATTTCCGCGAGATCGTCGATGCAGGTTTCACAGCACAGATGGAAGAAAACCTTGATGATATAGAAGTAAAAGGTATACAATGGAAGAGTGTAATAAGAGATTTTTACAGCACACTCAAAGAGGAACTGGAAGTTGCTGATAAAGAAATACAGAAAGTCGAATTCGAAGTGGAGCTCACAGGAGAGATGTGTGAGAAATGCGGCAAACCCATGGCCGTCAAATACGGACGATTCGGTTCTTTTGCAGCTTGTACAGGATATCCGGAGTGCAGGAACACAAAACCTATCGTCAAGACTATAGACGTCAAGTGCCCTGATTGCGGCAGGGATATCGTCGCAAGAAAGAGCAAGAAGGGCAGAGTGTTCTACGGATGCAGCGGTTATCCGGAATGTACCCGGTCTTTCTGGAACAAACCTGTGAACAGGAAATGTCCCGAGTGCGGATCTCTTCTGGTGGAGAAGAAGACAAAGGACAGTCAGTATGCATGCTCCAACAGCGAATGCAGTTATAAGGAATAGGAGGTAGTTTTTATGGGACAGTTTCATGCAACGACTATCGTGGCAGTAAAGCGCAGCGGTGATGATATCTGTATAGGCGGCGACGGACAGGTCACGATGGGTGAAACAGCCATAATGAAGAATGGCGCCAGAAAAGTAAAGAAGATATACAAAAATTCGATAGTTACAGGATTTGCAGGATCCGTGGCAGATGCTTTCTCCCTCACGGAAAAATTCGAAAGCAAGCTGGATGAACACGGCGGCAATCTCAAGCGTGCGGCAGTAGCTCTGGCTCAGCTCTGGAGATCGGACAAGGCGACAAGAAATCTGGAAGCTCTGATGATAGTTGCAGACAGGGAGGATCTGCTGATAATATCGGGAACCGGCGAGGTCATCGAACCCGATCAGCCTTTTGTGGCGATCGGTTCGGGCGGCAACTATGCATACGCTGCAGCGAATGCGCTCTACAACAACACTGATCTCAGTGCTGAGGAGATCGTGCGAAAATCTCTTGAGATAGCCGCATCCATATGCGTATATACCAATGACCATATCTCAGTGGAGAAATTATAGGAGGTGCACATGGCTAATAAATTATATCAGATGACCCCTAAGGAAATAGTTCGGGAACTGGATAAATACATCATAGGTCAGGATGAAGCGAAGAAATCAGTCGCAATTGCTCTGAGAAACAGATACAGGAGAAGCCTCCTTTCCGAAGAACTCAGGGAGGAGATAACACCGAAAAACATACTGATGATGGGGCCTACAGGATGCGGCAAGACCGAGATCGCAAGGAGACTCGCGAAGCTGATGGATGCTCCTTTCGTCAAAGTGGAAGCAACGAAGTTCACAGAAGTCGGATACGTCGGACGTGACGTGGATTCTATGATCAGAGATCTTGTGGAGGCTTCCGTCAGGATAACGAAACAGTCCATGCTGGAAGAGAAATACTCGGTAGCCGATGAGATCGTAGAAGAAAAGATAATCGAGGCTATAATCCCGGGAAAGAAAAAGCCGGCTTCCGGCAAGAACAGAGGTCCGTTCGATTTCATACTGGGAAACAGCGGATATGTGAGCCAGAAAGAGCAGTATGAACAGCAGCAGCAGGCCGCCCTGGAGGGTGAAGGAATGGATACCGAGCTTGCGAGAGAACAGGTGAGACAGCAGCTGAGAGAAGGTCTTCTTGAAGAACAGTATATAGAGATACAGGTGACAGATGCACCGAAGACAAATCAGCTGGATATGGGTAACGAAGGAATGAGCATTGCCATAGGCAATATATTCGGTGACATGGCGCCTAAGAGGATGAAGACCAGGAAGGTCAAGGTAAAGGATGCCAGGAAGATCCTTCGTGAAGAAGAAGCACAGAATCTGATAGACATGGATCAGGTGACAGACGATGCACTCCTGAATGCCGAACAGAACGGGATAATATTTATAGATGAGATCGACAAGATAGCATCAGGCTCAGGATACAGAAGCGGAGCCGATGTATCG
>CAVEWO010000329.1:0-2426 GCA_963619345.1 Bacteroidaceae bacterium | reverse complement strand
CTGCGGCATAATATTAGGTAACCAAACCAAAACCAGAACAAAACCAAAACCAAAACCAAAGCAAAGCCAAAATATTCAAAAAATATTGAAAATGCCAGCGGCTTTATGCTATTATTTAGAGAATCATATATTTGATTGCATCAATCATAATATATGAAGTTTTATCAGGGGATATAGGGCGGCATGTCGGACTTCCTGCATACTGCAGAACGGTCGAACAGCTTTCCTATATAATACGGAAAGGAGTCAAACATATGAAAGATTTTACCAAGTATCTCGAGCACGAACTGCTGCGTGCAGATGCTACCGAGGCAGATGCGATCAGGCTTTTTGAGGAGGCAAAGGAGTATGGTATGTACAGCGTCTGTGTTGACGGCTGCTATGTCCCTCTTGCCAGAAAACATTTAGAAGGCAGTGGGGTAGTCGTAGGAACCGTAATAGGATTCCCTTTGGGCACAGTAACAGTCGGCACGAAAGCAGCAGAGCTTTATGAAGCTCTTGAAGATGGTGCACAGGAAGTGGATACCGTATTGAACATCGGTGCACTTAAAGACGGTAAGGATGACTACGTTTTCAGTGAGATCAGCGTTCTTGCCGGAACATGCCACAAAGAAGATGTGAAGTTCGGAATAATGATCGAAGCGGGGCTTCTGACTGAGGAGGAAATCGTAAAAGCCTGCACTATAGCAAAAAATGCAGGTGTGACACTTATCAGTACTTCATCGGGGTTCAGCCCTGGAGTTGCGACACCGGAAATCATAAAACTTATTCGTAAAACTGTTGGAGAAAACGTGAGGGTCGAAGCATCGGCAGGGATCGAAACTCTGGAACAGGCAGAGGCTCTGATCGAAGCAGGCGCAGATAAGATCAGTACTCCTAATGCTGCTAAAATAGCAAAAGAATATCTGGAAAGTGAGAACTGAGCGTGAGCGAGCGGCAGGCGCAAAAGCCTGTCCTGTCTGAGCATGATCTCAGAAAATCATCGTACGGCTCACTTTGACAGCAAAAACTTCGCGCATGATCAAGTGCATATGCACGGGATCCATGCGCGAAGTTTGTTATATTAAAATTCAGGTGTCAAACTCGGGGTTATTATACTGTACAGCTAAAGGACGAAAACGGCTCAGTCGTTAAGACAATGAAGTGGGAAGATAAAAAGTCACTGAGAATTCCATTAAGTGCCTGGTTCAAATATAAAGGTGAACATTTCGCCAAAAAAACTTATACCGTTGTAGTCAAACCATATTCTAAAGCCAATATCACAAAACAATTGAAGAGCTGGCAAAGATTTATTAAATGGAATAAACATAATTACTGGACAGTTTATAAGACAAACGGAAACATTACTTGTCGTTAAAAATCAGACCACAGGACAACGCTGAAACCGAGTATGCAGCGTGTCTGTATACTTAAAGGCGATTCTCTGCACCGGTATAATTCAGAAACAGCTAAGAATCTAAAGATATTGCCCATTACAGCAGCTGCCAATACACTGCGCATACAGCAAAAGAGCCGCCCGAATCATTTACGGGCGGCCCTTTCGCTGTCATCACACTAATTTACTATTTATTTAGGAGAGGTTTCTGTTTCCTCTTTTGGAGTGATTATATGATAACAATGCATTATGCTGTTTTAAAGACATATATGTGAAAAAACATTGAAAAGGATATGTGAGGAATATGACCTGCAGAACTTTCCTTATATCACATCAGCCCGACAATATCTTCAAGGGTATAGAGTACAGTTTCGTTTTCCGCAGCGCTGTCAATTATTCTTTTCTCAAATCCGCTTTCCGAAAACAGCGCGTAATGAAATTCTGCTTTTTTCTTTAATGGTGTCAGCTTCGCCATTGTATTGAGATACTCTGAGTACGAAAACGGCGTGCCTTTAAATTTACATTCTCCGACAAGATACTCCTCTGCGTTTCTGTCGATACATAGAACATCAATTTCTGTTTCTGCAATTCTAAGACCGTTAACCGCCTTTTCATCACGCACAGTTGTCTTTCCCATCCATCGCCCCATCTTTGCATAACGGAACGGCAGCTGATTCTTCTTCTGCATCCCGCGCACAAACTCACGGCACACATCTTCAAATGCATACGACGTGAACTCATGAAGTGCAGGCTTTATAACATATTCATAAACACCGTCTGCGTCACCGTCCTCAAGCTGTGAATAATTCCCGAACCCGAACGCATACCAGAACCGAAAGAAATTATCCGTCAGGCGATAAATCCCACGATTTGAATTGGCATGCTCCTTGAGTTTTGCATCAACCGAAAACTCACGTTCCACAATCCCCAGTTCAATCAGGTTCTTCAGATATACACTCGTTTTTGAGGTGTCCTCCACCAGCGATTTCTGACTGATGTCATTAAGCCTGGTGCTTCCAAGCGCAACCGCTTCTATAATAGAGTTATAAAT
>CAVEWO010000328.1:0-2431 GCA_963619345.1 Bacteroidaceae bacterium | reverse complement strand
AGATGAGCTGACGGAAAAATATCTTAATGAGGAAAAGCACGAATCATTTTTTGATGACTGAATTATACGCACCCCTCCTTTTCTGTATATATTGATTTGAGCGGCTGTACAATGCAGGTGTATGCGATTTCGATAATGATCTTGAACTGGCAGAGCAAGTACAGTATAATGAAATCAATCTAATCGTTTTAGTTTATTACATATCAAGGGAGGAGAAGCAAATGAGTTATTATGATTCATCATACGGCATGTACGAATCCAGTGCGATTGGTACGGTAGCTGTAGTTGCAAATGTTATAATCAGTCTGGCATTAACTGTGCTGGCGATAATAGCATACTGGAGAATATTTGTAAAAGCAGGGGAATCGGGATGGAAGGCTATAATACCTTTTTATAACATTTACACAGCATTGAAGCTGTTCTGGAAAACATCGATATTCTGGATCGGTATCGTACTGAGCGTCGTTATGTCTATTGGTTACGGCATGGCAGTTTCCGGTGCCGCTGCTCTTGCAGTCTACGGCGGAGGCGGGAATACCGCAGTGATGGTGATCGGCTTAATACTTGCTTTCGGATGCGGTATAGCGACATTCATTCTGGAGATCATTTTCCTGAATCGTATGTCAAAGGCATTCGGACACGGAGCAGGATTCACAGTGGGTCTGGTATTTCTGAACTTCATATTCATACTTATCCTGGCATTCGGAAAGTCAAAACGTGTAGTTTCAGGTCAGCAGGCAGGCTATGGTCAGAATCAGAGCACTGCTCAAGGCTATGGGTACAGGCAGGCACAGCCGCAGCAGGGATATGCGCAGCGTCAGCCGCAGCCTCAGGGTTATACACAGCCACAGGCTCAGACTTATGGTCAGCAGAACCAGCAGGCACAGCCGCAGCAGAGACCGCAGGGCTATGGCCAGCAGGGCAGTACACAATCTCAGAATTATGGTTACGGCCAGACACAGGGCAGTGCTCCGGCACAGGGATACAGCTACGGTCAGCCGTCATCACAGCCGCAGCAGAATTACAGACCGCAGCAGGGAACTGTTCAGCAGCAGAATTACAGCTATGGCCAGAATCAGCCGCAGAACCAGCAGGGTCAGCCGCAGCAGCCGGCGCAGAATCCTGTTCAGAACCAGCAGCCAGGCAGCGATGCTGACAACACAGATGCTAACAGATACAGAAATCCGATGGCATAGCAGTCTTACAGAACGGTGCCCGGGCATGATCGGCATCTGACATCAGATAACGATACATAAGGATACGACCGGCAGAGGCAGTCACACATGACATGTCGCTGCCGGTTTTCTGATCATGTTGGTTTTTTGCGCCTCCTGTGGTAAACTACCATTACATGATCGCGCTGCGCAGGATGCTGCGGGATCACTTATAGATGAAACGAAATGAGGAGATATCATGCTTGAAAACAGACTGGGCATCACAGATCCTGCTGATCTTGCCCGTGAAGAGGAACGCATAAGCAAGAAAAAAGCTGCCGAACTGTTTGAAAACGGCGTGCTCGATACACTTCCGGCAGGCAGGTTTTCTACGCTGCAGGCAGTCCACAGATATTTGTTCGAAGATATATATGATTTTGCAGGGAAGATACGTACTGTCAATATCGCAAAGGGCAGTTTCCGTTTTGCTCCGCTTATGTATCTGCAGGCGGCACTTGAAAATATCGACAAAATGCCTCAGTCGGACTTTGATGAGATCGTGGAGAAATATGTGGAAATGAATATCGCGCATCCTTTCAGGGAAAGCAACGGCCGCAGCAGCCGCATCTGGCTCGATCATATGCTGAAGTGCGAAACAGGCAGGGTGATAGACTGGAGCAGGGCAGACAAAGAAGACTATCTTCTCGCTATGGAGCGCAGCCCTGTCAGAGATATCGAGATCAAGCATGTCCTGAAAGAAGCGCTTACTGACGAGATCGACAGCCGTGAGATCTACATGAAAGGTATCGATCACAGCTACTACTACGAAGGATACACGACATTCAGGACAGAAGAATTATAGAGGAAGAGATAGAGGCGCGGCCGAAGACATATGGAGTTCTTGCAGCTGCGTCTTTTCTGTATCGCCATGCCGGTGCAAATGTGAACAATAAGTGACGTTTGGGGCGGTTCTGTTGAAAATCCGCAGGGATGAATATATAATCTTTTACAAGTGTGTATATTTTTTGAAAACGGCAGCAGGTATCCATACTGCGGTATTCGGGAAATATGCAGTACATGTATTTGACAGGGACAGAGGATAAGAAAAACAGATATATTTTAAACGGGGGAAGCAATGAAGTATCGGAATGCAGCCGGCGGAAAACATAATAATGTAAATAGCGCAGTACGGCGCAGCTCCAGAAAAACAGCAAGATCCGGAGCGGCGCGCCGCAGAGCCCAAGCCCGGCCGCAGGCGAGAAAAAAACGAAAGCGCA
>CAVEWO010000327.1:0-2431 GCA_963619345.1 Bacteroidaceae bacterium | reverse complement strand
TTTATATCCTTTTTTGGCTCAGTCGGGAATACCGTCGTGTACGCGAGAAGCTTCCCTGTCTCGTTGAGGACTGCGACTTTGCAGCCCGTCCTGTATCCCGGGTCGATGCTGATTACGCGCGCGCCCTTGACCGGCGGCACCATCAGGAGTTTCTCTGTATTTTTTGCAAAAACCTTGACTGCTTCGGCTTCGGCTCTCTCTGTCAGCATATTCCTGAGCTCACGCTCCGCTGCGGGCGCCATCAGTCTTTTGTACGCATCAGCGATGGTCTCCTCGAGAAGCGGTCTGAAAATCGACTTTTCGTTGGTTATCACTGCATCCTGCAGGATCTTTTCCATCTTCTCCGCATCGGTTTGGACTTTTACCCTGAGTTTTTTTTCCTTTTCACCTCTGTTGATCGCAAGGATCCTGTGATTTGGAATCTTTGCCGCACCCTCGCTGTATTCGTAGTACATTTCGTACACGGTCTTTTCTTCCGGATCGACAGCCTCGGTCACTATGACTCCCGCATCGTGCGTTTTTTCACGGATCGCTGCAGTCAGCTCAGGATCGTCTGATATCATCTCAGCGATGATGTCACATGCGCCCTTTATTGCTTCATCCGCAGATGCAACGCCTTTTTCTTCGCCTGTAAAAGACTGTGCAAATTCCTGCGGCGTGCCGCTTTCCTCTTTCTGCTCGCGGAAAATCGCGGCAAGCGGTTCGAGGCCTTTTTCTCTCGCCTTCGAAGCTCTTGTCGCTTTTTTCTTCTTGTATGGCTTATACAGGTCTTCGACACGCTGCAGCACTTCCGCTTCCTCGACCTGCGCGCGCAGCTCCTCTGTGAGTTTGCCCTGCTCCTCTATCAGTCTTATTACTTCGTCTTTTCGTTCCTGCAGGTTTTTAAGATATGTCAGTCTTTCATCCATATCTCTGAGGACAACGTCGCTCAGGCCGCCTGTCGCTTCTTTTCTGTAACGTGCTATGAACGGGATCGTGTTCCCCTCGTCGATAAGTGCAACGGTCTGCTGCACCTGTGATTCTCTGAGCTGGAACTCTCTCGCTATCGTTTCGATGATATTCACTGGCCTGCTACTCCTTCTGCTTTAATTTTTCATTTATAAAGTAATCGATATCTCCATCCATAACGGCGTCAACATTTCCGACTTCCGCGCCTGTCCTGTGATCCTTGACCATTGTGTACGGATGGAAAACGTATGATCTGATCTGGCTGCCCCAGGTTATCTGGCTGTAGTCACCCTTGAGCTCGTCAAGACTTTCTTTCTTTTCCTGCTCCTTGAGTTCGATCAGCTTTGACATCAGCAGCTTCATCGCAGTTTCTCTGTTCTGATGCTGCGATCGCTCGTTCTGGCACGTCACAACGATGTTTGTCGGGATATGCGTGATCCGGATCGCCGAGTCTGTCGTATTGACATGCTGCCCGCCTGCTCCGCTGGAACGGAACGTATCTATCCTAAGGTCTTCATTGTTTATCTCTATTTCGTCAACATCTTCTATCTCTGGTGCCACATCAAGGGAGGCAAACGAAGTATGCCTCCTGCCTGACGAATCGAACGGCGATATGCGCACAAGTCTATGGACTCCTTTTTCGTTTTTCAGATATCCGTAAGCATACTCGCCTTCCACAAGGAGTGTGGCACTTTTTATGCCGCCTTCGGTATCCTCCTGCATATCTATCAGCTTTGACTTGAAGCCCTTTTTTTCACACCATCTCGTGTACATCCTGAAAAGCATCTCTGCCCAGTCCTGCGCATCTGTGCCGCCGGAGCCTGCATGCACCGAAATGATCGCGTTGTTCCTGTCATATTTTCCATCGAGCAGCGTCCTGAGTCTGAGATCATCCAGCGCCGCAGAAAGCTTTGCACATGCATCTTCCGCTTCCTCTGCAAGGTCCTCGTCCTGCTCTTCATCGGCCATCTCGACCATGACTTCAAGGTCTTCGAGCTGTCCGTTCAGGTGCTCAAGCTCTGAAAGCTTGCCTTCGATGGACTTCTTTTCTTTCATGTATTTCTGAGCGGAATCCGGATCGCCCCAGAAGTCGCTCCTGTTCATTTCGTTTTCTATTTTTTCGAGTCGTTCCTTGAGCCCTGCCGGGTCAAAGGGACTCACCTGCCTCTTTCAACAGCGTCTGCAGCGCAGGTATCTGACCTTTTATCTGGTCAAGCTGTATCATTTTCTCACTTCCTTTTCGGTTTTATGCTGAGGCCGCAGTCGCGGCCGTAGTAGTTACACGGTACTCTGCAAATGCGCAGAGAAAATTCGCTGCCCCTGCGGCATTCACGTTTGGCTGCTAGCCACTCTCTGCGTTCGTGGGCATCCCTTGCGAACATTTTGCTTGCTGCTCGTCGCCTCGCAGAGCAAAATGTTTTGACGGGGGACACTCCGACCGCTCTATCTCGTTTTCAACGAGCTACTCGCGGGGAGTCGTCCT
>CAVEWO010000326.1:0-2439 GCA_963619345.1 Bacteroidaceae bacterium | reverse complement strand
ATCCGCAATGTTTACAAAAAAGGCGGGATGCCGTTTACGGAAATACGCGACTCGGAGATCACACGCGAGGTCCTGATGGGCTGCCGCCAGGAACAGGCCGAATTCATCAACGAGTGCCAGCTGGCGCAGATGAAAGGCATGCAGGCATACATTGCGATACGCGCCGGAAACAACTCCGCCGAACTTTCCGACGTGCCATCCGAAAACCTCAGCATGTACAGCAGGATCACTACTCCGACGCTGGACTACAGAGTCAACCACACCAAGTGGGTCATCCTGCGCTACCCTAACCCGTCGATGGCGCAGCTCGCCGGACAAAGTCTCGATGCGTTCGAAGATTTTTACTTCGATGTATGCACGCTCGATTATGCAAAGATGAACAGGGCTATGGACGCGCTGGCTGCGCTGATGGAGAAAACGGATAATGTAAAGATCAAAGGGCCGGGTACTGACCTTTCATTTTCTATAAAAGGCATTCCGGCTGTAAAGTGCGCAGGCGAGTGCAATATCCCGGACGGCGAGGTGTACACCGCACCGGTTCGTGAATCGATGAATGGTATCATATCATACAATACGCCATCCGAGGAACAGGGCTTCACCTACGAAAACATCGTATTCGAGATCAAAGACGGCAAGATCGTCGACGCAAAAGCCAACAACAACGAGCGCATCAACCAGCTGCTCGACACCGACGAAGGCGCAAGGTATTTCGGAGAATTCGCGATCGGAGTGAATCCGTACGTGCTGGAGCCGATGAAGGATACTCTCTTTGATGAAAAAATCGCGGGCAGCTTTCACCTGACGCCGGGAGCCGCATATGAAGACGCTTTCAACGGCAACAAATCTGCTGTGCACTGGGATCTCGTCATGATCCAGCGACCTGAATACGGCGGCGGCGAAATCTACTTTGATGATGTGCTGATCAGAAAAGACGGTCTGTTCGTGATTCCTGAACTCGAATGCCTCAACCCTGAAAATCTCAAGTAGCTGCAGGATTTACATTATCATAAAACAAAATGCTCAGAGTTTCTCGTCATGTGAGTCTTCTCTGAGCATTCTTTATTTCGTTCATAAGCGCCTAAAAGTCGTTGTCATCATAGCCTTCCCAATCTGACCAGACTTCGGTTTCCTCCGACGCGCGCTTTCGATCTTCACGGTATTCATCTCTGATCGCTCCGATACGCTTCCTGAAATCGCGCTCTCCGCGGATCTCCTTCTCGTCACGAATGTCAGCGCCCTGCGGTCCGGCAGTGCCTGCCGGTGACCTATAGTAAGGATCTTCGCGCATGCCATATCCGTCCTGCACACCATCTGCATGCATATCATATCCGCCGTTATGACCATCATACATCGCTCCGCCGTAATGCAGCCCGTCTTCGTATCCTCTTCCGGACTGCGTACTGCCTGCATGCATATCACCTGCGCCGCAGCTGCCATGTATCGCACCTTTCTCTGATGCTGCGCTGTTCCCCCGATCGCCCGGTTCACTGCCGCTGCTGTGCTTTGCAGGTGCAGCCTTTTTCTTTTTCTTTGCGAGGATCACTGCGATCACTATTATCAGTATCACCGGGATTGCGATCAGCGCGATCATCAGCAGTATGCCATTTCCCGAAGTGCTCTCTGTCTGCTTCTCGTCTACTCCCGAAAGTTCGGTTTCCTTTACAGGCTTGTCGGGTGATGTCGTCTCCGTTATCAGCTGATCTGACGCCGCATTGCCCGCTATCGAGATCGTCTTGGCGGCAGACGGCTGTTCACTCATATACGATTCATCCAGGTCGTACATCTCGTATGTCGTGACCGACAGCGTCGTGTCGCCGTCAGCTACCGCCTGAAATTTTATATTGAACGTGACGCTTCCGTCAGTTCCGGCCTTTGCGAGCTGGACATACCCGGTGTTCCCCGAGCTGCTGCCTCCCGATATATAGGTCAGTTTGTCCGTGTCATACGAAAGCGATGCGTCCACACGTCCCACGCTGCCGCCTCCGAATGTCACAGCAACCGTGAAGGTATCCCCGCCTTTAACACTGCTTTCTGTGCTTATCGTCACTGACGAAGCCGCGAATACCTTTGGAGAAATCACGGGTATCAGCAGCGCCAGCACTGCCGCCAGCACTATAAGCCTTCTTAAAATGCATTCGATAAGGTTTTCTTTATCTTTGCAATTTACCATCTTTGACCCCTTAAAACATATTTTTTGATACCGGCCCGCTCTGACCGGTCATGCAGTACAGTTCTCTGCCGCGCTGACTTATGGAAGCTGACATGCTGCCGCCGGCATATCATTGTAAACAGGTATATTGAACGTGACAGGATAATTGCTGTTGCTGTTGAATGCACTCTTCACGATGCTGCCTTCACTTGCCGCTGCCGCTACATTCGTCATATACTGATGCGTAGCTACATTGCTGAGTCCGTTCTTCACGTTGAACTTCTTAGTAT
>CAVEWO010000325.1:0-2441 GCA_963619345.1 Bacteroidaceae bacterium | reverse complement strand
ATCCTACAGTGAACGGCAAGTTCGTTGAGCTTGTGTATGCCGATAATGCCTCAGACATATATGCGGCAGAGACTGCGATAAAGGAACTGATCCTTAAAGAACCTTCAGTTATACTGGGGAGCTACGGCAGTGTTTATTCCATGGTTGCCGGTGATTATGTAAAGGATGCCAGGATCCCTGCGATCGCGATCACGAATATGAATCCGCTGGTGACGAGCAACAACAGCTATTATTTCAGAGTATGCTATGTCGATTCCAACCAGGGAGATCTTCTTGCGAGATATGTGCTTGAGGAGAAAAAGGAAACGACTGCAGGAGTGCTCCTCCCCGCGGAAGACGACGCGGCAGTGGCGATGGCAACAGCTTTTACATCGAGAATAAAAGCCGAAACCGATAATGAGGATGCTATAACGGTTTATGAAGAATACGAACACGGAGCGACAGACTTTACAAAGCAGCTCAAGGCTGTAAAAAAGGCAGGAGTAAAGAGCGTGCTGCTTCCGGGCGATATGACGGATGCCGCTAACATTATAAAGCAGGCAGACAGCATGGGACTGGATGTGGTGTTCCTCGGTGACAAGGAATGGGCGGACAGCGAGTTCGAGAAACTGACGAACGGCAAAGCTACAGAGGCCAATACGGCATTTGTAAATTTCTATGCGGCAGAAGAAACGACGAATAAAGAAGCCGAAAAGTTTCTCAAAGCGTATCATAAGAAATACGGCAAGGACAGTGTTCCTGAGGATTCAGTGGCTCTGGGCTACGATGCATATATCATAGCACTGAAGGCGATAGATGATGCGGATGATAATGCGACGAGCAAAGAGATCAGAGATGTGCTGAAGACGCAGAACGGTTTCCAGGGAGCGTCGGGAACGATCACGTTCAATGTGACCGGAGATCCGATAAAAACAGCATATATCAGCACATGGAAAAACGGCAGCAAGTTAGATACGCTCTATACACTCGATCCGCTCGGCTGATAACAGGCAGACATCAATGTATTCATATAAATATGAATTACTGAAAATAATAATTATAAAATAAAAGGAGAACAATCATGGAACAGAAGATCAAAGATGCGTTGGATCAGATAAGACCTTTTCTGCAGAGAGACGGCGGGGATATAGAATTTGTGGAGTACACAGATGACAATATCGTAAGAGTAAGACTTCAGGGACACTGCGCAGGATGCCCGGGTGCACAGATGACTATCAAAGGTGTAGTGGAAAAGATCCTGAAGGAAAGCTATCCGGAAGTAGCAGGCGTCGAGGCGGTAATGTAAGGCGATGCTGATAGACAATACAATAAATAAAATCAGTGAGAACAGGGCAGAGATGATATCATCTCTGTCTGATCTTATTTCTGTGCCAAGTGTAGCGCAGGAAGGCACGGGAGACACACCTTTTGGAGAAAATGTCCAGAAGGCATATGAATATATGATGGAGCTTGCCGCAAAAGAAGGCTTTTCGACATTCAATGCGGACAACTATGGCGGGCACATAGATTTCAGGGGAACAGAAGAAGGTATCGTGGGTGTGATAGGTCACCTGGACGTTGTTCCTGAAGGTGACGGATGGGACTTCGACCCTTACGGCGGCGAGCTTATAGACGGGTATGTATGCGGGAGAGGTTCGACAGATGACAAAGGACCTGTGATCGCATCTTTTTATGCGCTGAAAGCACTGAAAGAGTGCGGTTATACCCCGAAAAAAACGATAAGACTGATCCTGGGACTTGATGAGGAAACCAACTGGCATGGCATGGACTATTATCTGCAGCATGTCGACAGACTGCCGGATTTCGGATTCACCCCGGATGCGGATTTTCCTGCGATAAACGGGGAAATGGGTATACTTATTTTTGATATCGCCAAAAAATTCGACCATCCGGGGAGCAAAGGCCTGGAGCTCAGCTCGATCAAAGGCGGCACGGCGGCGAATTCCGTAGCGGATCTTGCAAGAGCGGTGCTGCACGACAGTGCAGGCGCAGGATACGATAAGATAAAACAGCAGCTGGCAGCTTTCCGGGAAGAAAAGAGCTGCAGGATAAACTGCCGAGGCATCGGAAAAAGTCTGGAGATAATCACTCACGGAGTATCCGCACACGGAGCCGATCCGGACCAGGGGGTCAACGCAATTTCGATCATGATGGAATTCCTGGGAAGACTCAATTTCGCAAACGAGAGCACAAACGATTTTGTGAAGTTTTACAATGAGCACATCGGTTATGATCTGCATGGAGAAAGAGCCGGGTGCGCATTTGAGGATGATCAGTCCGGACGTCTGATTTTCAACGTCGGCATGATAGCGCTCGACAAGAAAACGGTACAGCTGACTATCAATATCAGGTATCCGGTCACGATGGACGATGAAGAAGTTTACAGCGGACTGATGACGGTACTTGACAGATACGATCTGGGGATAGTCAAGGGCCAGCAC
>CAVEWO010000324.1:0-2465 GCA_963619345.1 Bacteroidaceae bacterium | reverse complement strand
GGCTGGCTGGGAAGAAAAACCGGAAAGGGATTTTACGATTACAGTAAGTAATGCGGCATGGAGGAAATAGATGTATACGATAGGATTCGACATAGGTTCGGCGTCATCAAAAGTAGTTGTTCTGAAAGAAGGAAAGGAAATAAAAGCATCAGCGGCAGTTCAGCTCGGCACCGGTACATCGGGACCTGAGAAAGCGTTGAGTGCGGCTTTGCAGAAGGCAGACCTGTCAATGGAACAGATTTCATATACTGTATCGACCGGCTACGGAAGAAAACACTGTGATGCTGCAGATAAAGACATAAGCGAAATTTCATGCCATGCACTCGGCGTATTCACAATGAATCCGGGTGTGAGAACACTTATCGACATTGGCGGGCAGGATGCAAAAGCAATTTTTCTGGATGACAAAGGACGTGTAGAGCAGTTTTTCATGAATGATAAATGCGCCGCAGGAACAGGACGATTTCTGGATGTTATGGCAAGAGTGCTTGAGACGGAGGTCAGTGATCTGGCAGCCTGGGATGAACAGGCAAAAGAAATCGCACCGGTCAGCAGTACATGTACAGTATTTGCAGAATCGGAGGTTATATCCCTCCTCTCAAACGGAGTTCCGAAGGCGGATATTATCGCCGGAGTGCATCAGTCAGTTGCTGTAAAGGCTGCAGGTCTGGTAGGAAGAGGACGTGTTCGTGACGTCGTTGCCATGAGCGGCGGCGTGGCACAGAACAGCGGCGTGGTAAAAGCACTGCAGCGTATACTGGGGCATAGAGTTGAAGTAATGGAAAACCCGCAGTTGATGGGAGCCTATGGTGCAGCTATCTATGCATATCGAGAAGCATTGAAAAGGGAGGAGCATTCATGAAAGAAATGACAAATAGTGAAATTGAGACTATGAGTTCGAAAGAATTACTGGATTATTATCTGACAAAAGCCTATGACGATGCAAGACATGCGCATGAAAACGGAAAACTGGTATGCTGGTCTTCTTCGATTGCACCATCTGAATTCTGTGAAGCGATGGATGTCTGCCTCGTTTATCCTGAAAATCATGCCGCAGCCATTGGCGCAAAGAAAGGCGCACTCAGCATGATTGAGGTGGCGGAAAAGCTCGGCTATAATGCAGATATCTGTTCTTATGCCAGAGTGAACATAGCATATATGGAGCTGCTTGCGCAGGAAGCAAGAACCGGCGTGACACCGCCGGAGCTGGAGGATTGTCCTGCTGAGAGGATTCCTCTGCCTGACTTTATTCTGATCTGTAATAACATCTGCAATACGCTGATCAAATGGTATGAGAATATAGCAGTCGAGCTGGGAGTGCCGTATATAATAATAGATGTGCCGTATAATCACACTATGCCTGTACCGCAGCACTACAAGGATTATATCCGCAGCCAGTTCAGATATGCAATAAAGCAGCTGGAGGAAATATGCGGAAGACCTTTTGATTATGATAAATTCGGGGAAGTAATGCAGCAGACTCAGCGCTCTGTGGCAGCGTGGGATCATGCGATGGCAATGGCAGAAATCAAGCCGTCGCCTATGAAGGGATTTGACATTTTTAACTACATGGCACTGATTGTATGTGCACGAAGCAGGAAAGACTCCGAGATCGTGTTTAAAAAATTTGCGGAGGAGATGGATGCAAAGGTTGCCGCAGGGCAGGATGCATTCAAGGGTAATGAGAAAGCGAGACTGACATGGGAAGGAATTGCCTGCTGGCCGTATCTGGGTCAGACATACAAGACACTGAAAAATCTCGGAATCAACATGACAGGCTCCACGTACCCGGGTTCATGGTCCATGCATTATGACCCCGGTAATCTTGATCAGATGGCGACTGCATATGCCACTGTATATGGAAACACATGTCTTGATAATAAAGTTAAAGTAATAAGTGACGTAGTAAAAGACGCGCAGTGCGACGGTGTGGCATATCACCTTAACCGAAGCTGCAAGCTGATGAGTTTCCTGAATGTTGAGATTGCCGAAAAAGTAAAAGAAGAAACAGGAAAACCGTACGTCAACTTTGACGGAGATCAGACGGATCCGAGAAATTTTTCACCGGCTCAGTTTGAAACCCGAATGCAGGCACTTTCGGAAATGATGAGCGAAGAGGGGGAGGTATAGTGATGAGCGAATTAAAAGAATTACTGGAAAAATTTGATGATATATCGAAAAACCCTTACAGAGCAGTTGCAGAACATAAGAAAAACACAGGGAAAGGCGCAGTCGGAATACTGCCGGTTTACGCACCGGAGGAAATGGTCCATGCGACGGGTTTTCTGCCGGTAGGAGTGTGGGGCGGCCACATCGAAATCAATAAGACACGTGCATATCTTCCGGCGTTTGCATGTTCGATAATGCAGTCAATAATGGAAATGGAACTGGATGGTGTGAATGATTGTCTGGATGCTGTACTTATTTCATCGCCATGCGACACACTGAAATGCTTTGGACAGAAA
>CAVEWO010000323.1:0-2479 GCA_963619345.1 Bacteroidaceae bacterium | reverse complement strand
GGCGGAATCAGGGGTTCGACTCCCCTAGGGAGTACCAAATTTTTAAAGTCTCGGAAGTTGCTGCTTCTGAGATTTTTTATGCACCCATTATGCACTTAGATTTTTAGCGCCGCGGTTTTTTTGAAATGTGAAATGTATAAAAATCATCTGCGAACAGTGGCTTTTGTAACAGTGCATTGTACTTTTTTGAGCTCGCTTCAGCAGATTTCGTAAATCAACTTCGACCATACGCTGCTGACCTTGCACAGTGCTGCCGTTAAGCTATGATATCCAGATTCTTTAACGTTTTTGTGCATGTTTATTCATTCGCCCCCTTTTTTTATGCATGAATGTGCATATTCATTTTTTCCCAAATCACGACTGTTACGAAATAGCATAAAACAGCATGTATTTCATACAATTGCCATTTTGGCCCTTTTGAGGATCGTCCTTTTGAACTCTTTTGAGGTGCCTTTTTTCAGCTTTTGAGAATCTCTTGAGCGCCCCCTTTTCAAGAGCTTGAAAATTGCCTGACAAAAAACTTGCGATCGTTGTTCTCATGTGTCTTATCGGTGTCGCTCTCATACTCTGAACGAGCGTTTCCAGATGGCACTGGACGGCATATTCTGCCTCATGTGCGCAGTTTCTTATGCAGCCGATTGCTCATCACAGAATCCGCAGTTTTAAAAGAAAAAATGAATACTTTTCAGCTGGGTATTTTCCAGCTCGGGTTCACAGGCACTATCATGCTGATCGGGCTGTTTATGGAACTCGATCCAAAAAACATATCAGCCGCTGTCAAAGGCAAACTGTGCCGTAACAGCGGCTGATAAACGATTTCCCGATAATACTCACAGGCCCAACTGCAGTCTCCGCTGCAGCTGGAAACCTGCCTTTTTTATATTTGGAAATGCATCCAGAACATTGCTTTCTACACATTCATATATATCCTCACGTCAGGATCTGCACTCCACAACGGCTGCAGTCCTGTAAACACATCATTTTTGAACATTTCACTTTCAAGATATGCTTCTGCATTCTCTACACTGTCAAACCCGTGAAGCACCTGAACATCCTCATTTCTGACAAGCAGATCCTTCGTCAGCGCACCTTTGATTTCTGCCAGGAAAGAGGCTTTATAATCTGTATATACCTTTGCTGCTGCGGCTCTGTTTTCTTCATTGATTTTCATTGTGATCTCCAAATATGCATTTACTTTCATTTTCGTTACCTCCATTTTATATGTATATTTATATTTTTTCCGGCATACAGTACTGTTTCTGCTTTTCGCAGGCATTATACCCATATAACTAATGAATTACAATATATTAACTAATTTATAAGCTGCTATTAAATTTCATAGCGGCTTGTTATTCGCTGTGCTGCAGACTATAATATATTCGACATGAGCTGCAGATTAACAAGCAGTATGAATATATGCAATATATCCGGAAAGGAGACTCTTATGTACCAGCGAAAACTGGATAAAGATATACGCTGTCCGCTGGAATACGGACTGGAAGTGTTTGGTGGAAAATGGAATTCAAGGATAATATGTGTTTTAGCAGAAAAAAATGTACTAAGGTACAGCGAACTCAGACATGAAATGGGAAATATCACTGATGCTGTGCTCGCTTCTGCACTAAAGCATCTGATCAGCAGCGACATGGTTTCACGCCGCTCATACGATGAGGTCCCGCCTAAGGTGGAGTATTCGCTCACTGAAAAAGGCAGATCAGTCGTTCCCATACTGCAGAGTATATGCCGCTGGTCCGGCGCATTCCATAAAGAGGATAATGAAAACACGCTGATACAATGCCTTAAATGTGATTATCGGTAACTATGCCATACGCATTTATGCTATAATAAATATTTGAATGATTGCAAGATTGCTGCAGGATATAAATCCAATACCGGTCTGCGACCGACAAGTAAATGAAACACCGCAGGGGTGTAACCTCTATATCAGCTACGCTGATAAACAAATGAAAGGAGATTTCTTATGAATATATCAAAAGTTGCAGCTGTATATATAAGTCCTACTGGAAATGTCAGAAAAACTGTATGCACAATGGCAGAAGCGATCGCGAAAAAGCTCGATGTCCCAATGAGGGAAGACGATTTCACGCTTCCTGCATCGCATCAGGAGACGAGGCACTTTGCAAGTGATGAGCTGGTCGTATTCGGCACTCCGGTCTACGCAGGACGTATACCGAATAAATTCCTGCCGTTCGTACAGAAGCTTTTCAAAGCTGACGGCGCACTCGCTGTACCGGTGGTCTGTTTCGGCAACCGCAGCTATGACAATGCACTGATCGAACTGCGCAACGAACTGGAAAACAACGGTTTCCACACGATCGCAGGTGCAGGCATAGTATGCGAGCACGCATTTTCCGATAAACTCGCACCCGGACGCCCGAATGCTTCCGATATCGCCGATATCTGCGCATTTGCATGTCAGGCCGAAAAAGCACTTGCAATAACCCCTGACAGCATACCC
>CAVEWO010000322.1:0-2489 GCA_963619345.1 Bacteroidaceae bacterium | reverse complement strand
GGCTCTCTCGTACATGGAGTTTTATGATAGCGATCATTTAATTTAATATTCACACGAAATAGTTTAAAAATAAACTGAATAGGATAAAATATAAAGAAGTGCTCTTGAAAAATGAAAGAGACAGTGGTAGTATGATTTTAAAAATATACCGAAATAGTTCAAAAATGGACTGAATCGAGGTGATAATAAAGTGAATTTATATTTTGAGCTGCAGAAATCTCCTGTTTTTACAATGGAAGATGTAGCAAAGTATTATAACAATATTGAATCAGCACGAAGTGCAGTGAAACGTCTGATAAAAAAAGATATGGTAAAAAAAATACGAAAAAATCTGTACACTTGTGTCAGTGGAGAAAGTGGAGAGCCGATCGCAGACAGGTTTCAAATCGGAAGTGCGATTTCTGAAACTGCATGTATCTCGCATCATACAGCTGCAGAATACTATGGCATAACAGATCAGGTATATTATGATGTGTATGTAACGTCTGATACACGCTTCAACACATTTGAATTTGAAGGGTACACTTATATACCACTAAAAGCTAAAATCGATTCTGGAGTAGTAGAAATCGATTATAGTGGAGGAATAAGGATCACTGATCTTGAACGCACTGTTATAGACTGTATAAAAGATATGGATAAAATTTCTGGGATGGAAGAAGTTCTTGCAATGATAGAGATGGTAGAAAATCTTGATCAGGAAAAACTGCTTTTATATATGAGTGAATATGATTGTCAGTTTCTGTATCAGAAGGCCGGTTATTTATTATGGAACTATAGAAAAAAACTGGGTCTGGATCATACTTTTTTTGCAATATGCAAGTCAAAAATAGGGAAAAGCAGCAGGTATTTGAGCAGGGACATCAGCAGTGGAAAATATAATGAAGAGTGGAATTTAGTAGTGGCTGAAAACATGACATGGATGAAAAATGGGAGTGTAGACTATCATGACAGTATATAACAAAGCAGCAGTAGGTCGTGCTGCAAAAGAAAAAGGATTTCCAAGAGATACATTTGAAAAGGTGCTCCGTCTGAAAGAAGTGCTTGCTTTTATCAATTCAGATGACTTTTTAAGAAAACATCTGGTTTTGAAAGGCGGAACAGCAATCAATATGACTGTATTCGCACTCCCAAGACTTTCTGTGGATATCGACATGGACTATATGCCTAATGATGATCGGGAAAATATGCAGGCTGCAAGAGAAAAGATAACAGAAATAATAAAGGCATATATGCTACAGGAAGGATATTCCTTATCGCCGTCATCAAGATTCAGCTTCAGTCTGGATGCCTTTTATTTTCAGTATGTAAATGCTGGAGGAAATAGAGACGTGCTCAAAATAGAACTGAATTATTCATTGCGTGCACATATATTTGAACCTGTGAGGCGAGAGGTTTTGACAGATATTTTTGATGATACTTTTGCAGTGCTGACTTTAGATCCAATAGAAATCTTTGCGGCAAAAGCAAATGCATTGATGAGCAGAGCTGCAGCAAGGGACCTTTATGATTTCAATAATATGATAGAAAACAGACTTTTTTCTGATGAAACCAGAGAGCTGTTTCGCAAAAGCATCATTTTTTATAATACGATATCTCAGGAAACAGTGAATAAAACTTTTGATACATCAGCTGTAGACAAGCTTTCTTTCAGTAAAATCAGAAGGGATCTCTTTCCGGTATTAAAGAAAAAAGATAACTTTGATCTGGAGGGCAGAAAAGAAGAAGCAAAGAAATATATACGGGATCTGATGCAGGTAACAGATGATGAAATGAAATATATGACATCATTTGAGAACAAAGACTACAGGCCGGAGCTGCTTTTTTCACAGTCAGATATCATTGATCGCATAAAGCATCATCCGATGGCAATCTGGAAATGCAGATGAAAATAAAAATATCATAATAACTACATGACCGAGAGGTTCTGATATGGAACTTCCCGGTTTTTTATTGCCGGAAAGGAGGCTTAGAGACATGGCAATGAAGTCGTTACAGCAGGAAAATATGAAAGGAGTTTGAAAAAATGGACTATGGAAGAGAGCAGATCACGTTTGAGATCAAAGAGCATATAGGCGTCCTCTGTGTGTATCATACGGGATGGAAAAAGGAGCTCAATCTTGTTTCGTGGAACGGTAATGCACCAAAGTACGACATCCGTGACTGGGATCCTCAGCATGAGAGGATGAGCCGAGGCATCACTCTTTCTGAGAAGGAAATGGGCAGAGTCAGACAGAAGCTGGATGAAAGAGACCGCAGTCCCAAAGAGGCAAGGTATACAGCGGCAAGATCAGAAAAGGAAATGGAGCGATGAAGAGGAAAGCAGGGGGCGTGAGCCCTGAGGAGATCGAGAAGGCAAGATCCGTGGATCTTCTTTCCTATCTTCAGGCGTGCGATCCAGCAGAGCTCGTGCATGTCAGCGGCGGCACATACTGTACGAGGAGCCACGACAGCCTGAAGATCAGCAACGGAGCATGGATGTGGTTCTC
>CAVEWO010000321.1:0-2500 GCA_963619345.1 Bacteroidaceae bacterium | reverse complement strand
TCACTAAGGATGCATACCAGAAACTTAAAGCTGCGTCGATAAATTTCGTGGGAAATGTCGAGGCACGTGAAGTCCCTGTGGGTGCATGTGAAGTCATAGTCTGCGACGGTTTTGTAGGGAATGTCATCCTCAAGCTGACCGAGGGCCTCGCATGGAATATCCTGAAGCTGATAAAAAACAAGCTGATGAGAAACCTGAAGACAAAGATGGCGGCACTGATGCTGAAGTCGGATCTGTCATCACTTAAGCAGGATTTTGACTACGAGGAATACGGCGGAGCGCCAATACTGGGTGTCAACGGCCCTGTAATAAAGATACACGGATCTTCCGGAGCGAATGCTGTGAAGAATGCAATAATCAAGGGAATACCGTACAGTGAGGAAAATGTGGTCGAGATCATAAGACAGTCTATGCTTGATCTGGAAGAGATCATAGAAAAGGATGAAGAGGAGTAGATCGGTATATGGAGGATATAAGGCAGCTTGAGGAAAAGATCGGATACCGGTTCAATGATATTTCGATCCTTAAAACCGCTGTTACCCACAGTTCATATATCAAGGAGCACGACAGAAGCACGAAGAGCAACGAACGCCTGGAATTCCTGGGTGATGCGTTTTTTGATGCGATTATAGGCGAGAAGCTGTTCAGGATGTTTCCTCAGAAGGAAGAAGGGTTTCTGTCGAGGTCCAGAGCGACACTTGTCTGCGAGAAATCACTGGCGGAAAAGGCGAAGCAGCTCGGACTTGGAGAATATATACTGCTGGGAAACGGTGAAGAGCATAATGGCGGAAGAAACAGGGAGTCGATCCTTGCGGATACGATGGAAGCCATAATGGGAGCTGTTTATATTGACGGCGGATTTGAAGCGGTAAAAGACGTGGTGCTCTGTCTGTTCAGAGATGCTATAGAGGATGTGAAACGCGGAAAGTATATCATCGTGGATTACAAGACAAGGCTTCAGGAAAAGCTGCAGATAAACGGAGCTGCGAACATACGCTACAATATGCTGGAGGAACTGGGGCCGGATCACGACAAGACATTTGTGGTGCAGCTTGCAGTCAACGGCAGACCTGTGAGCACAGGCAGAGGAAAGAGTAAAAAACAGGCTGAGCAGAATGCTGCGAAGGCGATGCTGGAAAAGGAGCAGTGATAGATGTATTTTAAAAAAATAGAGCTGCACGGATTCAAGTCGTTCGCAGAGCCTGTTGTGATAGAATTCGACAAGGGCATCACCTGCATAGTGGGACCTAACGGAAGCGGAAAAAGTAATATAAGTGACGCTATAAGATGGGTGCTGGGAGAGCAGAGTCCGAAGATGCTGCGCGGCGGGAAAATGGAAGAAGTCATTTTCTCGGGCACGGACAGCAGAAAATCGAGAGGAATGGCTGAGGTCACACTTGTAATAGATAATGAGAACGGAAGCCTTCCGATAGATTACAAGGAAGTAGCAATCACGAGATGCATGTTCAGATCCGGAGAAAGCGAATACCGCATCAACGGCAATCAGTGCAGACTCAGAGATATAAGAGATCTGATAATGGATACAGGGATAGGTGTAGACGGCTACTCCATCATAGGACAGGGAAAGATCTCCGATATACTCAGCAACAAGACCGACAGCAGGAGAGAGATCTTTGAAGAAGCTGCCGGTATCGTGATGTACAGGACAAAAAAAGCCGAGTCCGAAAGAAAGCTCGCATCAACCAGTTCGAACATGGAGCGTGTGAACGATATCATCGGTGAACTTGAAGGCAGGATAGGAGGACTTGCCGAAGACAGCAGGAAGGCGAAGGAGTATCTTGAACTCAGAGACAGATACAAAGAGCTTGAGATCAATATAACACTTAAGAATATTGAAAATCTCGAGAGCAAAAACAAGTATATAAAAGAGGATCTCGCTGAGTTGAAGTTACTGATAGATGAGTGCAGTGACAGGAAAACGGAACTGGAACGTATACTTGCTGAAAAAAGCAGCAGGAATCAGGCCATGGAGGAGCTGGCGGCAGAGACTCAGGAAAAGCTGCTGACGGCGATAGATGAACTGAATTCCGCTGTGAACAAGGGCCAGGTCGATAGAGAAAAGCTGGCGTCGATAGAAGTTCGCACGGAGAGACTTTCTGAAGAAATCAGGCAGCTGGAGCAGAAGTATGACAAAGAAAAGCTGTCACAGAGCGAATTCAAAGAGAAGAAAGCGCAGATCGACAGGAAGCTTGCAGAAGCATCAGACACTCTGAGCGAAAAGACAGAGCTGTATGATACCGCAGCGGGAGAGCTTGCTGCGATAGCGGCACAGGCAGATCGATATAAGAGCGATATTTTTGAGCTGACAGCTTCCGCAAGCTCGAGGCGTGCCGAGATAAGCAGTCTGGAAAGGCTGCAGGAGACTCTCGAAAAGCGCCGGGAATCGCTGCTTCAGGATAAGTCATCGGGAGATGACAGCAGCAAGGAAACGATAGACAGGCTGAACAGGATAAAAGGACAGCGCGAACAGCTGCAGCAG
>CAVEWO010000320.1:0-2508 GCA_963619345.1 Bacteroidaceae bacterium | reverse complement strand
ATGCTTCCTCTCTGCCGCCGGCTCGCAAGACTCTGCGATATGCCATGCTTGTTTTGATGCCGCCGATCCCAGCGAACGGCGCGATACCACGATCGGCCGGCGTTCTGCTGCGTCCTGCTATTTACGCAGCCCGTTGATTATCCTGTACACTATATCCTGTGAAAAACCGCGCGCCGCCAGCCTCCTGCCTATTTTCGCCTGAAGCCTGCGCATACCGTCGTAATCAAGAGCTTCCGTATCGATCCCGATCAGTATTCTGTCCGCTATCTTCTGCGCCTCGCTGTACTGATCAGGTATATCGTCGAGCTCATCAAATGCCGCACTGATGGTATCCGACGGCACACCCTTCTCAGCAAGCTCACGCTTTATCCTCGATATCCCGCGTCCTTTTTCAAACCCGTACTCGAAATACATGATGCTGTAATCGAGATCGTTTATATATCTGCGAGCCTCCAGCTCGTCAACCGTTTCCTTTATCTCTCCGTCATCAAATCCTTTTCGCTTCAGATACTGTACGACCTGCCGCCTCGTCCTCGGCTTCACATTCAGATATCTGACCGCACTTTCTCTAACATCCGCCATAACTGTCCCCCGCTGTTGCCACTATACATGCGTCTCCGAGCATGCTTCGAAGATCACATATGGCTTTTATTCCAGTGCAGTGCACCGGCATCACGCACTCCGGCGCCTCCGCCGCCACACGCTTCACTACATTTTCTCTGACCTCGTCTGCCGCACTGTAAAGGTGCATGCCTGCAACCAGCATCGCGATCTTTTCTCCCGGGAAAAGGTCCTTTGCTGTCTCCATCGCAGAGATCACGCCTGTATGGCTGCATCCCGAGAATATGTAAAGTCCGCCGGATCGCCTTATCACCAGGCACTGTTCATGCGACATATCGTCTTCTGCTATGTTTCCGTCCTCATCTCTGTAGTAAAACCTTTCGGACGGAATGAACCCTTCCTCTTTTACGATCGATCCTGTCACGCATATATCATCCGTGATCCAGAAAGGCCCGTCCGTTTTCACGAGCCTGCCATCGATCTCGGCTTTCTCCTCAGCTGTCCATCTGATGCCGTCATTAGAGCCGTGCAGCCTGCCGCCGCGCAGTGAATACGACTCTCTGAACGCATCGCGGTGAATATAGATCGGTGCTCTGTCATTTATCCTGCAAAACGCCGGGAATCCGCCTGTATGATCGTAATGTCCGTGGCTGACCACTGCCAGATCCACGTCCGCCAAATTGATACCCATCTTCTCCGCATTTTGTATCAGTATATTTGTAGCGCCCGCATCGAACAGTATCCTGAGTCCCGATGTCTCTATGTATATGGAAAGCCCATGCTCTGCAATGATGCCAGGGTTATCCGTCTTGTTCTCCACAAGAAAACTGATCTTTATGCGATCGCTGTTCCTTCTGTTTTCATTATTCATTGCCCGATTCCTTTTTCCTTCCGCTGAGGCTTATCCCTACTACGCCTGCGATTATCAGTGCCGTGCACACGATGTGGTACCACATAAGATCTTCACCGAGTACGACAACACCTGCAACTATAGATATGGCAGTCGAGACATTGCCGAAAATCGTGCCCTTTGCAGCTTCCATCTTGCTCAGCATATAGCTCATCAGATGTGCTGACAGCAGTATGCATCCGATACCCAGATATGCACCCGCAGCGAGCACCTGCGGGATCGCCAGAGCTGAGAAATAGTCTGCAAAGCTCTCGCCCGTGATGATGTATTTAACTATGAGCGCTATATGGAACACGATGAATCCGAACACAACTATAGAAAACGTTATCTCTATCGGAGCGTAGTCGTTCCTCGTATATCTCATCAGTATGTTGCTGAGCGCCATCATTATGCTTGAGATCAGCAGGAGCACTGTTCCCAGCGGATCTACCGTGATCTTTGCCGCGCCCATCACGATCATGAAAACCAGCGATGCGACCGTCAAACATATGAACACGTTCTCCACCCATGACGATTTTTCACTGAGAAAAACAGAAGCTATTATCTTTACAAGTATCGGCACAACTGCAAAGATTATCGCCCCTTCCACAGAGGTCGAGTATGACAGACCGACCACCTGCAGAGCCATGAATCCCACATAAAAGACTGCCGTCAGCAGCAGTTTTCCCTTAGGTTTGTTCCTGATGTCTATCTTCACTATCCTAAGCGCCATCATCAGCAGCATTGCAGCAAACGCGAATGCGTATCTGTAGCACAGCAGATTGAGTCCGCCCGTGTATCTCTGGCATATCTTTATCCCGAGGAACGAAAATCCCACGAGTATCGAAAAAAAGACTGCCGCCGTATAACCTTTTCTTTTTTCTATATCCTTCTGCAGCATGAACAATATATTCCTTTCTCAAGCTGAAAATCCGTGAATTCCACGTCGCTGCGGCCGAGCACCGGCGTGCCTCCGAGTATCTCTTCAAGGCCTCTGCCCGTGTATTTGCAGTACGCCTCTTTCCGCGCCCACAGTAAAAAGAAGCCGTCACTTCCCC
>CAVEWO010000319.1:0-2508 GCA_963619345.1 Bacteroidaceae bacterium | reverse complement strand
CCTGTTACTGCTATGTTTCTGAATGTAAAGCGCATACTGAATGTGTGCTCGTCTGCCTGTACGCACCACAGCCGAATCATCCGCAACCTGCTCGGAGAGCTTGCCGAGAAAAACCTGCGTTTCAGTGAAAAACTCACGCATGTGGGACAACGCACTACGCGTGCAAAGCTCATGTCGTATTTTTCCGCCGAAGCGCAGAGGCTCGGGAAATATGAATTCGACATTCCTTTTTCAAGACAGCAGCTTGCGGATTATCTTGGGGTCGAGCGCAGCGGGCTGTCGCTTGAACTCGGAAAAATGAAAAAGGACGGGTTGTTGGATTTTTACAAAAGTCATTTTGTATTGAAGGTGTAATGTCAGTGTAATAATTGAAAAAAGCATATTTGCCATCCTGTAGTTGTACAGTATCACTATAATCACATTATTCATGCATATTCTTAATAAAACAATAGAAATCCTATATGATTCCTTTCCTATCCGAAGCCATATGCTCCAGTACAAACTGCCGGAAGTTTTTTACACACGGAGGCATAAAAGTGCTGTCGTCATTTACCATATAAATATTTCTTTCGTATGCCGGGGAATTGATTTGTAAAATCTTCACGTCCAGTTTCATCAGCAGGTCCATGTAGGGGACGACGGCAATGCCGAATCCTTGGGAAACAAGACCTGCGATGACCTGATCTTCTTCTGTTTCATATGCTATGACTGGATCGATCTCGCTCTGCGAGAACATCTGATCCACCACAGAACGGATCCCCGAGCTTTTTTCAAAAAATACCTGCGGATAAGGTGCGGTTTCTGACAGATCTATAGTATGACGTAGTGAAAGCGGATGGCCTTTTGGCACGATCAGTACCAGATCCTGCTGCTGTATCGGAACAGCGGTGCAGTTTAGTTCTGGAGACGGTTCCGAGCAGAAAACAAGATCGAATTTTTTTGAAGACAATCCTTCCAGAAGGCTCTGAGTGACTCCGGTGTGAAACGTGAACTGGATATTTGAGTCTGGATTTTCATCAAGAAATTCCGCAGCAAGCCTCGGGATGAATTCCACCCCTAATATACGCAGGAAACCTAAGCGGATCAATCCGTCTCCGCGGGCGCTGCGCTGTATGGATTCTACACCGGCATCGAGCGTAGCCAGCGTATGTTCCGCACATGTCAGGAATTCTTCCCCAAAACGTGTCAGTGTTGTTTTTCTTCCACTCTTTTCAAACAGCGGAAGGCCAAGCTCCTTTTCCATCTGAGAGATAGCGTGGCTAAGGCTCGGCTGTGCGATGCATAGCTGTTTTGCCGCTTTTGTATAATGCTGAACATGAGCCAGTGTGACAAAGTAGCGCAGATAAAATAGATTCATGTAAAACTCTCCCTTCAGAACTTACTATATCACGCATTATAGATAAAATAAATAATTCTCAAGAAATTATTTATTTGCTAAGAGGCTGTGCTGATACTAAGCTGATATTTGAAATGATTTATAGATAAGTTATGTATAAGTTATGTAAAAGACATCGTATTCAGGAGGAATGTAAATTGGAAGAAAATTTATCCGAAGGAGAGAAACCGGTATTGAGAGGTGAAGCGGCGCTTCTGCTGGTTGTTGTGATAAACAGCCTTGGTGTTGTGCTGATGCTGTATTCCGGGTCAGGGATATCTGCGATTTCAAGCGTACCGTTCGCCTTTTCAGAGGTTTTGCCGGATCTGTCCCTTGGGACATGGACCTATATTTTTCAGGGGTTGCTGGTCATGAGTCTGATGATCATGCGCAGGCGCTTCGTTCCGCAGTATCTGTTCAGTTTTGTGGTGGGCTTTGTGTTCGGAGAACTGCTGGATATACACGAGCTGTGGATCGGCATACTGCCGGATAGTTTGCTGTGGCGTGTAGTTTATTTTATCGTCAGTTATCTGCTGATCAGTTTTGGAATCGCGCTTTCCAACCGGTGCTGCCTTCCTATCGTGCCGACGGATCTTTTTCCGCGAGAGCTGGCGCAGATTACAGGCGCCAGGTATTCGAGGATCAAAATATCGTTTGATGTGATCTGCCTGACTGTTACAGCCGGAATGACGTTTTTTCTTCTTGGTCATCTGAAAGGCCTGGGTATCGGAACGATCCTTGCGGCATTTACCATGGGAAAAGCAGTCGGGATCATGGGCGAATGGCTGGATCAGCGTTTTAAGTTCGTTTCATTACTGACATCAAAAGAGGTGTAGCAGTAGGATCTGAATGAGTCATACATCCTTTGTTTGAATTCAGAGATTTATAAAATAAATCAGTTGGGACGAAGTCATCCTCGACATGTTTAAAAGTATATTTTATATTTGTCTCACTAATCGGAATACAAGCCAATTTTTTTATTAAAAAGGCTCCGCATCTTTTTTGCTGCAGGGTATTATATGTTGATTCTCTTAACTTAGTGACGTTGGTATCTGATGCAGAATTTATTTTTTCATACTGCAAAGCGCTGTCTTTCATCAAGTCTTCACCGTGTTTTACTGTTAATTTTTTAT
>CAVEWO010000318.1:0-2523 GCA_963619345.1 Bacteroidaceae bacterium | reverse complement strand
GCTATCTGCTCTCCCGCTCTGACGCTGCGGTCTCCGCCGGTGACATCTCTTAGCAGCCCCAGCATCAAAAGCACAGCCTGTTCCGCAACGGCAGCGGCATTCATTCCCTTGCAGTTGCACACATATATGCCTCTTTCATCGGCCGCATCGAGATCCACACCCTGGTAGCCTACGCCTTCAGAATGTATCAGTTTAAGCTCAGGCATCTGGCTTATCACATCTCCAGGAACGCTCCCGATCGCATCGACGATGATGTACGATGCGTCCTTTCCAGACTCCAGAAGCTGCTCGTCTGATGCCCCGAGCGGGACGTAAGATATATCATAATCCTCAAGATTTTTTTTATCCGATGTATATCCGGAAAGCCTGCCTTCCTTTCCTATCACGAGTATTTTATTTTTCATCATTTTCTCCGTTCTGTCTCCGTTTCATACCGCTTCATGCCTGAATCAATGCTTAAAAGAAAGTCTCTGCTTCCCTTCGCCATGTCTTCTCATCCTCATCATCCGTCTCATCCAGCACTATCCCGTGAGGCTTCGGCGCCTTTGATGCCGGATCGATCGTCACGAATGTCGCATAGCCTGACGCATAGAGATCTCCGGTCTGTTCGTTTTTCAGATCGACATGGACTGTCAGGCTCGTCCTGCCTGCACGCACCACTGTGCTCTCGTATCTGACGATGTCTCCCGGCTCGACAGACCTTTTGAAATCGAATCTGTGCATATTCTTGTAGAACAGCCCGTTCTTATCTCCATGCGTCAGGCATGACGCCATAAACGCCGACTCAACCATCCATTCTATCCCCCTGCCTGCATAGAGATTCGCATGGTGGTTCAGGTGCTCCATCCTTATCATATGTAATGAAATATACCGCTTCATATAACTGTGTTTCTCCTGTCCTTGCTATCATGTCCTTTGCGGATGCACCGCTGTTTTTACGTACATAATATTACCACAAAGAAACAGCAAAATAAAGAAGTTCGGCCATTCGCCAGAAGTTCGGCCAGCGGCTGCTTACCCTTCTCGATAATATTACATCATATTGCTTAACGTGTACATATCTGCAGATACCGCAGGTTCGATCCTGAAACGACTGATTTACGGCAGAAAAAACATGCCGGCTGACTGATATCAGCTGGCACGTCTTTCTATCCTGAGCTTGTCAGCTATGATCGCGATAAATTCCGAATTCGTCGGTTTGCCCTTGTCATTCTGTACAGTGTATCCAAACAGAGCATCTATAGTTTCAAGCTTTCCTCTGTTCCATGCGACTTCGATGGCATGTCTGATAGCTCTCTCGACTCTGCTCGGAGTCGTGTTGTTTGCTTTTGCGATAGCAGGATAAAGCTCTTTCGTTACTGCTCCCAGCAGATCTATATCCTCCACGACCATTATTATAGCGTCTCTCAGATAATGATATCCCTTTATATGCGCAGGAACGCCTATCTCATGTATTATATTTGTTATGTCTATTTCAAGATTCCTGTTTTCCTCGTCTTTCTGCCCAGTGAGTATCGCACGCGCATACTGCATCTTGCTCTCGCCCTTGTCCTCGACTCCGGACAGCTGGTTTATCCTCTTCATAAGTATATCGAGATTAAACGGTTTTACTATGTAGTATTCTGCTCCGAGGCCGATGGCCTTCTGCGTTATAGGCTCCTGTCCCACTGCTGATAAAACGATAGTTCTCGGGTATTTTTCAAGCTCCAGATTGTTGATCGTTTCCAAAACACCCAGTCCGTCAAGATGGGGCATGACCATATCAAGTATCAGGATCTCCGGCTGATGTATTTTGATGTTTTCTACTGTTTTTATACCATCATGAGAAACGAAAGCCAAATCAATATCTTCCTTGTCTCTAAAGTAATCCGTAAGGATCTCACAAAACTCCCTGTTGTCATCAGCGATACCGATTTTAATTCTTTTCATTTTCATATCCTCCTGGTTGTTACTGCTTGCAGATGTTCTCAACTGCTATGTTTCCATTTTCAGACAAACCATGCAAATTATCAACGGTATCATGAATACAATTTGCTTTACTTTTCGACAAATGCTGACTCGTTCAGCATCCACTCGATAAATATCCCGTAACCTCGCTGAGGATCATTCACGAAAACATGCGTAACAGCTCCGATTATCCTGTCGTTTTGTATTATCGGGCTGCCGCTCATGCCCTGTACTATGCCGCCTGTCTCCTCAAGCAGTTCCTTGTCGGTCACTTTTATCACCATGCTCTTATCCGATGGCGTATCCTGCTTTTCTATCTTTTCTATCTCTATCTCAAAACGCTTTATCTCGTTGTTCGAAAGAGTCGAGAGGATATATGCCTTGCCGAGTTCGGCCTGCTCCTTCGTCCCCACCGCGATAGGCTGCGTATATATGGAGTTTTCTATCGGATGATACGCAGTGCCGAACACACCGTAACTGCTGTTTTTTGCAAGGCTTCCCAAAGGATTGTCGGAGTGATAGAATATGCCCTTTATCTCCCCCGGTTCTCCGCTCTTTCCTTCCCGCACCTCCTGC
>CAVEWO010000317.1:0-2529 GCA_963619345.1 Bacteroidaceae bacterium | reverse complement strand
CCCGTACACCCCCTAACCGAAAATACCTGTAACTACACCTGAGAATCCCATGAATGCCATGGAAAGGATCGATGCAGTGACCAGTGTGATAGGAACACCCTTGAAACATTCAGGGATGCCCTTGCTTTTTTCAAGTTTTCCTCTCATTCCTGCGAAGAGAACCATCGCAAGCAGGAAGCCTACTCCGGCTCCAAAGGAGCATACCAGTGATTCGATATAATTATATCCGTCTGTGATATTCTGGATGGTAACGCCCAGTACAGCACAGTTTGTAGTTATCAGAGGAAGATATACACCGAGCGATCTGTAAAGCGGCGGCATATATTTTTTGAGCGTCATCTCTACCAGCTGTACAAGTGCTGCGATTATGAGGATGAACACGACTGTCTGCAGATAGCTTATGTTGAATCTGTCCAGTATATATATCTGTACAGGCCATGTTGCAGCCGTAGCCAGCACCATTACGAACGTTACAGCCGCTCCCATGCCCACTGCCGAATCCAGCTTCTTGGAAACGCCGAGGAACGGACATATGCCCAGGAACTGCGCCAGTACATAGTTGCTTGTAAGGATAACTGTCAGCATTATAGCTAAAATACTTGTCATTTTTCTTCAGCCTCCTTCTCGTCACATATACCTCCGCATGTATCAGCCATCATGCAGCCTTTACATCCGAATTCCTTTTTCTTTATTGCCTTGCCCTTTGTGAAGTAGTTGATAGCAGCTACCAGTATGGCGAATACGAAAAATCCGCCGGGAGCCAGCATAAAGATCCCTGCAGGTGTGAGCGGAGTGTTTCCGATGATATCGATATTGAAAACCGTACCGCTTCCGAGAAATTCTCTGATGAGACCCATAAGGCCGAGAGCCAGAGTGAATCCTATACCCATGCCGATGCCGTCAAAAGCTGAATCAAGCACGCCGTTCTTCGAAGCGAACATTTCCGCTCTGCCCAGAATGATGCAGTTTACTACGATCAGCGGTATATAAAGACCCAGTGCAGAATCCAGTGCAGGCAGATACGCCTTGAGCAGGAACTGCACAACAGTTACGAATCCCGCAATAACAACTATATAGCACGGGATCCTGACTTTGCCCGGGATTATATTTTTTAGAAGCGATATCACGATATTGGAACAGATCAGAACGACCATAGTCGATATTCCCATGCCGAGACCGTTGATCGCGCTGGTAGTTGTCGCAAGTGTAGGACAGGTTCCCAGCAGGAGGACCAGTACCGGGTTCTCCTTGATTATACCTTTGGTTATTATTTGAAGTTTACCGTTATTTTCCATTACTTAACACCTCCGCATTCCTCGAACTGCTTCAGAGCTTCCTCCACAGAGCAGTATACGGCATTTGATGTGATAGTAGCACCGGAAACAGCATCTATTTCAGTATCATCCTTGACACTTCCGCCAGCAACTTCGCTGACACCCTTGTACTGTTCGAGATATCCGGAATCTGCAGCCTTAGTTCCAAGTCCCGGAGTTTCAGAGTGTTCTGTTACTTTCACTCCCGTGATCTTACCTTCCGCATCTATACCTATCATGACTTTGACAGTTCCGCCAAAACCTTTATATCCCGCTGTAATTGCCATGCCTGCCTTGTTGTCTGCGATATAGCAGTCGATGACACCGTCAACCAGCTTTCCGTCATATACAGTGAAGCTGTCGCCGTCCGGAAGTACTTCCAGTCTTGCTTCATCAGCTGATTTCTGCTGGTTTTCCTCGATTATCGGGTTTGCCACACTGTAAGTCCCCGCCAGTGCCAGAGTTACAACTATGCATATGCAGACCAGCACTATTATCGGAAGGCCGTGTTCTTTGAATTTACTGTTTTCCATTGTCTCCAGCTCCTTCCTTTGCCTTTTCAGGCAGTCTGTATCTGAGTTTTTCCGTTATTCTGTCTATGTACGGCGTAAGCACGTTCATCAGGAGTATCGCAAATGACACACCTTCTGGGTATGACGCGAACAGTCTTATGAGCATAGTGAACAGACCGCAGCCTATACCGAATATGATCTTGCCTGACGGCAGCATCGGTGATGTCACATAGTCTGTAGCACAGAAGAATGCGCCCAGCATCACACCGCCGGCACACAGATGGAAAACAGCTCCGTCAAGACCTCCCCAGATGAGACCGCATACGAATACAGTCGCAAGGAAGCTTGCCGGAATATGAGCTGAAATAACTCTTGTAAGAATGAGGAATATTCCTCCGATGAGGATCGCACATGCGCTCACTTCACCGATACATCCGCCGATATTTCCGAGGAACATATCGAGATTCGAAGCGCTTACAGCATCAATGCCTCCGTGTGAGAGTTCACCGAGAGGAGTTGCCGATGTCACCGCATCCAGACCAGTTCCTCTTGCTGTAGGCCATGTGGTCATCTCAGTCGCAAATGCTATGAACAGGAAGATCCTGGCTGTTACGGCAGGGTTTACAAGGTTCTGACCAAGTCCGCCGAACAGATATTTCACTACTACGATCGCAGCAAAACAGCCCACAACAGCGATCCAGTAA
>CAVEWO010000316.1:0-2538 GCA_963619345.1 Bacteroidaceae bacterium | reverse complement strand
CACTGATTGAAATGGACAAAGAATGGACAACCCGGAGGGGCAGGTTACTTACCCTGCGATCTTCACTATCTCGCGATCCGCAGGACGGCCGGGCTACCTACCGGCTCTGGCACGCCGTCACGGTGCACGTTGCGTTTTTATCTCTGTCGTTTTGATTTACCCAAAAGCATTTACGCTTCTGTCACTTTACCTTGACCTCGAACAGGCCGTGATGATTGCAGTAAAAAATGATCTTTCGCACCAGACGCGTCTTGAATCGCGCCTCTGCCGGACCTTCCGGATACAGCTTCACGATATGGTTCTCCTGACCGGACAGCGCAGCGATGAACGAAATATAGTGCGTCTTGGTCATCTCGTGATCTATCGTCACGTAATACTCGTCCTCCACCCGCTCTATGCTCACCGGATGATCCGCATCTGCCTCGACCATATCGAATGCCGGCAGCGTGATACCGCAGCAGCTTATCACAGCTTCGCCCGTGGCATTCACCATATTGCCACAGACCGGACATACATACCATTTCGTTCTCAGCATATTGGCATTGCGGTTTTCATTCACGATATTGCTGCCTGACAGCAGTTCTATCATGGAAATCCCCAGCGCCTGCGCTATCGGTTCTATCAGGGTTATGTCCGGGTATCCTCTGCCGTTTTCCCATTTTGATACTGTTTTGTCGCTGACGCTCAGCTTCTCCGCCAGCTCCGCCTGCGTCATCTTTTTCTCTTCACGCAGTTTCCTTATTATTTCTCCTGTAACATACTGATCCATAATTACCATGCTCCTTTCACTGCATATGATAGCAGATCAGCTCATGTAAGTTAATCAACGCTGCGTAGAGACCTGATGCCTGCTGCAAAACGCAAGTGTGCATGCTGCACAGCTGCAGTCCTTTGCATAAAAGCTCCAGCCGACAGATATATTATACACTTCTCAGGCTTCTCATGCCATACACTTCGGCTTTTCATCATGAAAACAGGCAGCCTGCATGCTATTTGAATATTATTTCCTTTGAAAAACGCCTATACTATTGTAAAATCATAATAGAAAACATTTACCGGAGGATTTACAATGTCATATTACGATCAATACAAATCTAAACTTTGCACACCTGAAAAAGCCGTGCAAGCAGTAAAAAGCGGCGACTGGGTGGAGTACACCACTTCAAACGGATTTCCCGCACTTCTAGATGAGGCTCTCGCAGCGCGAAAGGACGAGCTGAGCGACGTCAAGATCAGAGGAAACCTGATTTTCGGCCCGATACAGGTAGTCGAATGCGATCCTGAACGAGAACATTTCATATACAACAGCTGGCACTGCTCAGCATACGAGCGCAGACTCTGCGACAAGGGTCTGTGCAACTACATTCCGATGATCTTCCGAAATGTCGTCGAATACTACAAGAACTTCCTTGAGATCAACGTAGCGATGATAGCGGTCACACCTATGGATGCGCACGGGTATTTCAATCTGTCGACCTCGACCGGCATCGCAAAGGGTATCCTCGACAAGGCCGATATCGTGATAGTCGAAGTCAACGAAAATCTGCCGCGCGTCTACGGGGGTATCGGCGACAGCATCCATATATCAGAAGTCGACATGGTGGTCGAAGGCAAGCACGGCCCGCTGTTCCAAGTACACCTCGAAGAACCTACCGAAGCAGAAATAAAAATCGCAGAACACATAATGCCGTACATTCCAGACAGCGCCACTCTCCAGCTCGGCATCGGCGGTCTTCCCGGTATCATCGGCAAGATGATCGCTGATTCCGATCTCAAAGATCTCGGAATGCACACAGAGCTCTGCTCCGATGCGTATTACTATATACACAGGGCAGGAAAGCTGAAAAACAGATACTCTGCGCTCAGCCCTGGCAAAGGTGTCTTCGGGATAGCGTTCGGTACGAACACGCTTTATGAATGGATACACGAAAACCCCGGTGTTATATCTTATCCGCTCGAGTATGTGAACTCTCCTGAGGTCATAGCAAAGATCGACAATATGATTTCGATAAACAGCTGTATCTCTACTGATCTTTACGGTCAAGTATGCGCAGAAAGCTCAGGTACACGGCAGATCAGCGGTACCGGAGGGCAGCTGGACTTTCTTACTGGGGCGGCGATGTCAAAAGGCGGCAAAGCGTTCATCTGCATGCCTTCTGTATTCAAGGAAAAAGACGGCACCCTCGAATCCAACATCAAGCCTATCTTCAATGGTGATATAGTCACTTCGCCGCGAAGTCAGCTATACTTTCTCGTAACTGAATACGGTGCAGTCAACCTCGTCGGCAGAAGCACCTGGGAACGCGCCGAGATGATAATATCCATAGCCCATCCAGATTTCAGAGACGAGCTGATAAGAGACGCTGAAGAACAGAATATCTGGAGACGTTCGAACAAACGATAGTAAAGACGCTGCGCTCGCGGGCATCACAGCATGCCCCGGCGCGATGTTTTGTTGGCCGTACACCGCCAGGCGCACCCACAAAAATGATCCCCGCGTCAAACGCGGGGTTTTTCACATGCGGGCGTAGCCCTCTA
>CAVEWO010000315.1:0-2547 GCA_963619345.1 Bacteroidaceae bacterium | reverse complement strand
ATTGTACCATGTTCCCCTCCTTCTGTCACTGACACAGGTCAGCATATCTTTATATGTCTATTCTTTGTAATCACACTCGCTGTTTGAGCATACATATTTTGCATCTTTGCTTTTTTTCTCTACCAGCAGCTCGCCGCACTTCGGACATTTTCTGTCTATCGGCTTGTTCCAGTATGACTGTGTACATTCCGGATAACCGCTGCATCCGTAAAACACTCTGCCTTTTTTACTTTTTCTCGCTACTATGTCTTTACCGCACTTCGGACACTTGACATTTATAGACTGTATAAGAGGTTTTGTGTTTTTACATTCCGGATAGCCTGTACATGCTGCAAAAACGCCGAAGCGCCCGTGCTTTACAGCCATAGGCCTGCCGCATTTTTCGCACATCTCACCTGTAAGCTCTTCTTTGAACTCAACTTTTTCGATCTGCTTGTCTGCGATATCCAGTTCTTCCTTGAGTGTACCATAAAACTCCTCTATTACACTCTTCCATCGTACTCCCTTGGACTCGATGTCATCCAGATTATCTTCCATCTGAGCTGTAAATCCCGCATCTACTATTTCCTTGAAGTACTGCTCCATCATATCAGTTACTATAAACCCTAGTTCTGTTGGAATCAATGATTTTTTTTCTTTAGAAATATACTTTCTGTCTATGAGAGTAGCAACGATAGGGGCATACGTACTCGGACGCCCAATATCCTTTTCCTCCAGATCCTTCACCAGGCTGGCTTCTGTGAATCTTGCAGGAGGCTGCGTAAAGTTCTGCACACCTTCGACATTCACAGCCTTAAGCACTTCACCTTCATCCATATCAGGAAGCCATCTGTCTTCCTCGTCATCTTTGACATGAGAATAAACTTTAAGAAAGCCGTCAAATATAAGCTTTGATCCCACAGCCTTCAGATTGTAATCACCGTTTTCTACCACGACATTCACGGCCTTGAATTTTGCAGGAGTCATCTGACTGGCTACGAATCTGTTCCATATCAGACGATACAGGTTGTACTGATCCCTGCTCAGCGAATCCTTGATGCTTTCAGGATCGAGTTCTATATAACTCGGTCTTATCGCTTCATGCGCATCCTGTACATCTTTTTTCTTATTTTTGTATATGTTCCCACCGTAATACTGCTCGCCCATATTACTGACGATATACTCTTTCGATGCAGCTCTGGCTTCATCCGATATCCTGACCGAGTCAGTTCTTATATATGATACAAGACCGATAGTCCCGCGGCCCTTTACTTCCACGCCTTCGTAAAGCTGCTGCGCGATCATCATGGTCTTCTTTGTCGTGAAATTTATCTTGTTTGCGGCATCCTGCTGCAGGCTGCTCGTAGTGAACGGTGCTGCCGCTCTTCTTGACCTGTCTTTTTCTTCTATGCTCTTTACGATATATCTGCCCTGTTCAAGCTGCGCCAGTATCGCATCGTTCTGCTCCTTATTTTCTATAAGAAGCTTCTCACCTTTGAATTCGATAAGCTTTGCAATAAAGTTCTTGTCTTTTTCGAACTCTGCAGTAATATTCCAGAATTCCTGCGGCTTGAATTTCTTTATCTCGTTTTCTCTGTCACAGATTATCTTAAGTGCAGCAGACTGTACTCTGCCGGCACTGAGACCTCTGCGTATCTTTCTCCAGAGCAGCGGGCTTATCTGGTATCCCACAAGTCTGTCCAGCACTCTTCTGGCCTGCTGCGCATCGACAAGTTTGAGATCGATGGGTCTCGGATTTTTTATAGCTGTTTTTATGGCTTTTTCTGTTATCTCATTAAAAACTATCCTGCACGGCGAATTTATATCTATCCCGAGCAGAAACGCCAGATGCCATGATATTGCTTCTCCCTCACGGTCCGGGTCAGTCGCGAGGTATACTTTCGAAGCGTTCTTTGCTTCCTTTTTCAGTTCCTTTATTATCTCACCCTTGCCCCTTATTGATATATATCGGGGTTCGAAATCGTTGTCTATATCTATTCCAAGTTTACTTTTCGGAAGATCACGCACATGCCCGACTGAAGCGATCACCTTATAGCGGCTTCCTAAAAACTTGCCTATGGTTTTAGCCTTCGATGGTGATTCGACAATTACCAGTATTTTCTTTGCTGCAGCCATGAAGACTCCTCCTTTTTTTGTTAAATTTAGCTTCTAGTATTTGATTATATGTATATTTTTATGCTTTTGCAATAAAAACTTTACCCATGTCTGAAAAAACAGCACCCTTCATCTCCATCACAGTCACTATGCCGGCAACATATGACGGTGGCTTTTCCATCATCCTGCATATCTCATCAGTGCTCATCTCACCGTGCTCGCAGAGAAGCCTGTATATTTTCCTCTCAGTCTCACTCAGTATACGTTCAGCGTCTTTCTGCGCAAATATATCCACGCCCATCATTTCCAGCAGATCGCCTGTGCTCAACACCGGAATCGCACCTTCTCTTATCAGCTTATTGCTTCCTATATTGTACTGGCTGTCTATATTTCCCGGTACAGCACACACCTCCCTGCCCTGTTCAGCTGCAAGCTCTGCGGTTATCAATGCAC
>CAVEWO010000314.1:0-2549 GCA_963619345.1 Bacteroidaceae bacterium | reverse complement strand
CATATACATTTCGGGTACACGCCGGAGGAAACTGTCATAAACGATTTCTCGTTCACGGCCCAGCCGGGCCAGCGCGTTGCGATAGTCGGACCAACGGGAGCAGGCAAAACTACTATCGTCAAGCTGCTCATGAGATTCTACGAGCTGAACGGCGGCAGGATAACGATCGACGGATGCGACATCACGAAGCTTTCCAGAGCAAATCTCCGGGAAATGTTCGGAATGGTGCTTCAGGACACATGGCTCAACAACGGCACGATACGCGACAATATCAGATACGGCAGACCTGATGCGACCGATGAAGAAGTCGAGGCTGCTGCAAAGGCGGCACATGTCGATCATTTCATAAAGACTCAGGGCAAGGGTTACGACATGGAGGTCAACGAGGAAGCGACGAATATCTCGCAGGGCCAGAAGCAGCTGCTGACTATCGCCAGAGCGTTCCTGGCAGACGCGCCTATACTGATCCTGGATGAGGCGACAAGTTCGGTAGATACGAGAACGGAAGCACTGATACAGAAGGCGATGACGAACCTGATGCAGGGAAGGACCAGCTTCATAATCGCGCACAGACTTTCCACGATCAGAGATGCAGATCACATCCTCGTGCTGAATCACGGGGACATAATAGAGCAGGGAACGCACGAGGAGCTGCTCGCTGCGAACGGATTCTACACGAACCTTTACAACAGCCAGTTTGCAAAATAGTTGCACAATTGTCACATACTCGACATAAAAGCATGGTATAACTATGACATCAGAAACGTTACAGCTGAGATGTTTGAAAAGAGAGGGTTATGTGCAATGAGTAGATTATCCGACAATAAAACAGCATTAAGACTGGTTCTGGCGGCACTGATACTGGTAGTCATGGGGGCGGCAGGCGTGCTTCTTTCCGTGAGCGGTCTGTACAGCGGCAGCGAGGCTGCGGCAAAGAGCGACAGTACGGCGGTCACGAAGAATACGAAAGCATATGCTTCTGAAGAAAATGCAAAGCTTCTTTACAGCTGCAGAGTGGAAGATGTAAATGATACGGCTGCGGTGGCCGCGCTGCTCGAAACGATGAAGCTCGAGGATGTTGCAGGAAAGTATGCAGCTACGATAAGAGCTGACGGTGATACTCAGGCGATGACGATAGAGCTGCAGGAGTCTGTACAGAAAGCCGATAAAAAGTCACTTGACAAGAATATGGAAAACTGTGCACAGCAGATCATGGCGCTGATGCCGTCTGTAGGAAGAGTAGAGTGGACATATTCGCTGTCATCGACATCAAAGGAAGAGGATGAAACGACTACGGTATCCCTTGATGAAAAAGCGGCAGCAAAACAGCTTTCAAAAGACGTTAAAAAGTACGGAAAATCGGAGAAAGCTTTTAAAAAGCTTCTGATAAAGCAGGCAGAAACTGCTTCAGCAAAAAATAAGTAGCAGCAGACGTGTGACCGGATGTGCATACATCCACATCGAACAACGATAGAAGGGGCTGCAGTATTAACGATTTACGATCATAAATCGTTGAACTGCTGCCCCCTTTTTTTGATTTATCACTGAGCGTATGTTACTTCATCTTCCTGCGATACAGCGTCGTTGTTCCCATCGCTGCCAGTGCAGTCAGCATGAGGGCTGCCCACAGGAGTGGAGTGGAAGCATCGCCGGTCTGGCTGATGCCTGTATTCTGATTCGAGTTGCTTCCGCTGCCGGCAGTTCCGCCGGAGCTGTTGGAAGCGGTATTCCCGCCAGAGCCGCCGGAACCGGTATTTCCATTGGAGCCGTTGCTCCCGGAGCCGCCCGGTTTTTCCTGATCGCCGCCCGGTTTTTCCTGATCGCCGCCCGGCTTCTCCTGATCAGTCGATCCTTCTCCCGGCGCATTTTTCTCCACCGGATACAAAGAAAGATCCGGCAATGTCAGGATGTCTCTCCAGTAAGTGTCGTGGTCGTAGTCGATCGCGCTTCCTGTTTCTCCGTCGATCAGATTACGATTAGTTTTGCCCGAAAGTTTCACCTTGTCACCAAGAGCCTTGCCGGCAGTTCCGGACTTGGAAACCGATGCACCGCCTTCCAGATAAGCATCCGATACTGAAATCGTACCGTTTCCTGATACAGCATTGCCGCCTTCTCCGAAATGACCGTCTCCGCCGACAGCGATCAGCTTGCCTTCGCCTGTGATCGTGCCGCCGTTAAGACGGATCGCCGTGCCGCCGTTGGATGTAGTCGCATCCTTGCCGCCTCCAAAGACCGCAAGAACAGCATCTTTTTCAAGTGTCAAAGTGCCGTTGACCTGAAGACCGACCTGGCCGGTGTAGCTCTTTCCTGTCGCAGGATCCGTCCCCGTCGGAGCTTCATCTCCTCTCAGGAACACTTTGCCTTTCAGCTTCACATTGCCGTTGATCACAACGACAGGATCCGTGTTGTGACGTGCTTCCGACCCGTTGGCGATATTGTTGGTGTTGGAATAGATCTTTGCATTCTCCAGCGTTGACCCATCCTTTAAAACCAGCTTGCCGTTGATAGACGCACCGTTGAGGAATTCGCCGCCGCCGTAATCATTGTAG
>CAVEWO010000313.1:0-2570 GCA_963619345.1 Bacteroidaceae bacterium | reverse complement strand
GAAGTACCGATGCGATGAAATCGCTGTTCATCGCAATTTTCCTGGCATCCGCCAGCTTTCCCGGCAGCCTTTCGTACCCTGCCGTCACCTCTGCAGGCGCGGTATACAGATTTATGTCTGCAGGCTGCGGCAGATCATATCCAGTCCTGATCCCGTCAAGTCCCGCGTGTATCAGCAGCGCATATGCCAGATACGGATTGCACACGGGATCCGGCGATCTCAGCTCGGCACGCCTGTACTCACCGAAAGCCGCAGGTATCCTTATCAGCTGTGACCTGTTTTCGCTCGACCAAGATATATACTGAGGAGCCTTGTCCGATCCAAGCCTCTCATACGAATCATCCACCGTGTTCAAAAACACTGTCATCTCGGAAATATGCGCGAGTATACCCGCTATCACATGCGGCAGCACGTCTTTTCCCGTACTGCATTTTGCGGAAAAGTTTATGTGCATGCCGTTTCCCGGTCTGCCCTTTATCGGCTTGGGTGAGAAATCCGCATATATACCGTTCAGTGTCGCTATCGAATTCACGACTGAATGGAAAGTGACTGCATCATCTGCAGCCTTGAGCGGCTCTGCATATCTGAAATCTATTTCATTCTGCCCCGGCCCCTCCTCATGATGAGAGCTTTCCGGCCTTATGCCCATCTGCTCCAGAGTCAGACATATCTCGCGCCTTACGTTCTCGCCCTTGTCCTCCGGCGCTATATCCATATATCCTGCCTCGTCATACGGTACATCTGAAGGCCTGCCGTTTTCATCTCTGTTGAAAAGGTAGAATTCCATCTCTGATCCGAACGCAAATGAGATACCCTCGCTTTCTGCGGCAGAGACCGCTTCCTGAAGTATCCTTCTCGTATCTGCCTCGAAAGCCTTCCCGTCAGGCTGCATCACATTGCAGAACATGCGCACTACCTTGCCGTGCTCCGGTCTCCACGGAAGAAATGACAGAGTTGATGAATCCGGACGAAGCAGCAGATCAGAATATACCTCACCTCCAAAGCCGTCGACAGCCGAAGCGTCGATGGCAATACCGTATTCAAACGCGCGTTCAAGCTCTTTCGGCATGATCGAAATATTTTTCTGTCTGCCGTAAATATCACAGAATGCCATACGAATGAACTTTACATCCTCTTCTTCGACAAACTGCATCACTTCATCCTTTGAATACATCATTTCCTCTTTCCTGCCTTTCCGGTAAAACAAAAAAACAAAGGCCGACACAAACAAATAAGAAATACTCCTTTTTCTTACTCGATCCGTACGAACGCCTTTGCCCGTTGATTCTTTATTATATCTCCGCGCGGTCCATCCTGTCAACTTCTTTGTCGCCTTTTCGATATTTTATTGTGCATATTATCATGGTGTGCTGCAGCATACATGAGATGATATTTTCAGGAAAATTTTAATTTTTTCAAAAAAAGGCTTGATTATTTTAAAAATGCGAGTATAATAACGACTCATGAAGGCAAAGGCGTCTCAGAGCAAACACTCTCTGACGCCTTTTTATATGCAGTGCACTCTTGACAAACCTCTTTAAAAATTTCGCACTGCCTGATCCCTTTTGCAGGGAAGCCTGACATATTTGACATTTTTTTAGTAAATGAGGCAATGGTGTCCTGAATCATGAGTATTCAAGACGTCACTGCCTCATTTGCTTTTTATAGGCAGATCACCGGAAAGGAAAGGTAAAGATCATGAGTAAAGTAACAGAATACTTCGGAAGTTGTGTATTTGACGACAGAGTAATGAAAGCAACACTTTCAGCTGATATCTATGCATCGCTGAAAAAAACTATAGATGAAAACGCAAGCCTAAACAATGATGTAGCCAACGCGGTAGCCGGCGCGATGAAGGACTGGGCCATAAGTCACGGTGCGACGCACTTTACACACTGGTTCCAGCCTCTCACAGGCATTACTGCGGAAAAGCACGACAGCTTCATCGCGCCCGCACCTGACGGGCGTGTCATCATGGAGTTTTCAGGCAAAGAACTGATCAAGGGCGAGCCTGATGCATCCTCATTCCCGTCGGGAGGTCTGAGGACCACATTCGAAGCACGAGGCTATACCGCATGGGATCCGACATCCTATGCATTCATCAAGGACAGCACACTCTGCATACCGACGGCATTCTGCTCATACGGCGGTGAAGCGCTCGACCAGAAGACCCCGCTGCTGCGTTCCATGGAAGCCCTCAACAGACAGGCTCTGCGCATACTTCGACTTTTCGGCAATACAGAAGTGAAATGTGTCCGCACATCGGTAGGACCGGAACAGGAATATTTCCTTGTCGACAGAGAAATGTACGAGCAGCGTAAAGACCTGATGTTCACAGGCAGGACGCTTTTCGGTGCAAAGCCGCCGAAAGGTCAGGAAATGAACGATCACTATTTCGGAGTGATAAAGCCGAGAGTATCCGCATATATGGCCGATCTCAACAAAGAGCTCTGGAAGCTAGGCATACTTGCAAAGACAGAGCACAACGAAGTCGCGCCGTCTCAGCACGAGCTCGCGCCGATCCACAGGACCACCAACATCGCAACAGACCACAACCAGCTGACTATGGA
>CAVEWO010000312.1:0-2578 GCA_963619345.1 Bacteroidaceae bacterium | reverse complement strand
GAAAGGAAGCGTATCGGCTTATGCAAGTTTTGATCTAAAAGCAACTAAGGCAACTTGTACAATAACACTCCAAGTAAATAGTGGCGGAACATGGAAAACAGCTACTGATTTGCCCGTATATTCTTATGTGAAAACTGAAAATAATACATATTCTATTTCCGCATCGAAAACATTTACTTTGAAAAGCGGTAAAACTTATAGGGCAAAAGTTTTATTCTCTGATACAAATTCTAGCGGAACATCCTATAAAACTTGTTATACTGGAACATTTTAATTGCTAAGGTTTTCAAAAATCTTAACAATTTTTTCATCACTAAAGCTACTCCACAGTTCTATAATACAGCCATCTTTAAGTTGCATGGTGGCTGTATTTCCATTGGGATTTTCTGTTATATAAATAATTCCTTTCGAACACTCCATACTTCTAGACTCATTATACAAGTTAGTTATTTCCAAATTTTCTTTATGTATATATTGCTGTAAAACAATTTCCTGACTATTTTCATCTTTAAACAAAAACTCTGCTCTTGTTGCATTACCTTCTTCCTTTATAGTTAATTGTTCGAATTTACAATTCTGCGGAATAAATTGCGGAACTATAATTTCCGGCATTATTTTCTTTATAGATTGTATTTCTGCCCAGTCCGTAATTACCCATCCATCCTCGCTGCTGCTTCCCCAGCCGCCATCTTCTATTATCACTCCGTCTTCGGTGACGATTTCTTCCTTTGGGTTCTTGTCTGCATCGACGTCAGCCGTGAATGTGCTGAATACAAAGAATGCTCCGCATGCCAGAACAATCACAAATAACGCCGCGATACCGCTTATGCGGCGCATACGACGTTTCCGCCTTCGCTCTTCTGCAGCAGCCATTGCAGTCAGCTCTTCCGAAGTCAGACTTCCTGTTGTGAAATCCCTAAGTTCCCTGTCGGTTGCATCAGAAATGATTTCCCTGACAGACCTCCCGGACTGCGGCTGTCTGTCATCATTCGTTCCATTCATCAGTCATATCCTCCCCAAGGAGCTTGAAATAATTATCTCTAAGTTTTTTCAGGCTTCTTCTGTAAATACTCTTTTCTGTATTGATGTTTATATTCAGGATCTCTGCTATTTCCGAATGGCAATAGTCTCCCCAGAACCTCATCCTTATGATCCTGCGCTCGATATCGCTCAGACTGTTTATCATATCCCTGACCAGATCTCTGCGTTCAGCCTCCTGAAGTATCTTCTCCACAGACGTTTCATCGACTATGGACTCAAAGATATCGATCTCGCCCATTTCTGTCTTCACAAGGTTCGATATCTCATTGCGCTTCATCCTCTGACGGTAATACTTCCTGACTCTGTTGCCTGTTATCGTATGCAGCCAGGCTCTAAGCTTGTCCGCATCCTTCAGCTTACCGAGATTCCTGTATGCGTCTATGAATATATCACTCGCCAGATCCCCGATGTCATCCAGACCGACACCCATTATCTTCAGCAGACGTACCACTGACGGATATTCTTCGCACAGCCTTTTCAGCAAATCATCATTATCGTTATCTACATCCAACACGTTCACTTCTTCATTCCTTATTCACGATACCTTCTACATAAAGCCTGGCTATCTGCTCCATGCAGTTGAGCTGCTGTACCGAGCATACACTCAGCGAACCCATGATATTCTCGCTGAGCCTCTTCTTTTTCTCATCAGCAGATATGTAGGTTTCATCGCCTTCAAGTATATAATCAGCACTGACGCCGAGTATCTGCTTGAGTCTGTACAGATTCTTCAGCGATACGCCCTTGTCGCCGTACTCGATATCCGCAATGAATTTGCCGGTTACCGAAAGCAGTTTGCCAAGTTCACTTCTGGACATGTTCAGAGCCTCTCTCCTGGCTCTGATCCGAGTGCCCATTTCCTTTTTGTTCAATTCTCTGAATTCCATTATCCATTCCCCTCTTAAGGTTGACATTTTTCCTGCTTATAGTTTAACGTCCTGCAATCTCATGCCTTTGCAACCTTTAGAGGGTATATTATAAACTAACAGGGGGTCTCCGAAGAAATTACGACTTATTTTTCGACTTACGAAACATTTTCAGTACAATACTGCAACTTTTTGACTAAAAACCGACTCATATATAACGTGAGCTCATAAAACAGAATTTTGAAAAGGAAGCAATCATTATGCAAACTAAAGAAACCCAGCGACACAAAAAGCTTTACAAAGCACAGAGATACATAGCCGGAAATCTTCGTCTCCTGAGGCACCTTAACGGTCTGAGTCAGGAGCAGACTGCCGCTCAGCTAAATATCTCGCGTTCATGTTATGCCAGCCTTGAAAGAGGCACAAGGATTCCTGATTTCCTGACGATTCAGGCCATAGCAGATGTCTTTGACGTCAGTCTCGATTATCTGCTTACATTCGATATCACAGAACATGTGCTTTCACTGCTGAGACGCAGCCACAGCAAGATGGACGCATACACCTTTGCAGAAGGCTATCTCAGACTTTCATACGGAGCAAGGAAACACCTGCGAAACAAGATCTCCGGCCTCGCCGAACGTGAAGATGAGTTTTACATGTTCCCGTGGGAC
>CAVEWO010000311.1:0-2607 GCA_963619345.1 Bacteroidaceae bacterium | reverse complement strand
TAAAAGAAGGAAAACGGAATATGGAAAACGGAGTGAGCCTGCTGTAGCAGGCTCTTTTGCTGGCAGTAGCATTCCTTAATGAATTCTTAATCAAATGCGAAGCACACATTAATGGCAATGGTATGATGCGTATGGTATAATTCAGGAACAAGGAGGTATCTGCGGTGATACAGCTGAAAAACGTTTCAAAGTACTATTACAGCAAGGGAATGATCGCGAGCGGGATAACGAAGGTCAGCCTGACTTTCGATCTCGGCGAGTTTGTTGTGATAACAGGCGAGTCCGGCAGCGGCAAATCCACGCTGCTCAACGTGATATCAGGGCTCGATTCATATGAAGAAGGCGAGATGTACATAGACGGCAAAGAGACCAGTCATTATCTCGCATCCGATTTCGAAGAATACAGGAAGAAATATATCGGCAACATATTCCAGAATTTCAACCTCGTGAACAGCTACACGGTGTATCAGAACATAGAACTGATACTGCTGATAAACGGCTATTCCAGGGAGGAGATCAGACAGAGAGTTCCCGATATAATAAGCAAGGTAGGGCTTGAGGACTATACAAAGACAAAGGTCTCCAAGCTGTCCGGAGGGCAGCGCCAGAGAGTGGCGATAGCCAGAGCGCTTGCAAAGGATACGGACATTATAGTTGCCGACGAGCCTACGGGCAATCTCGACAGCGTGTCTGCAGAAGGCATCGTGCAGCTTTTGCGCGATATAGCACACGACAAGCTGGTCATCGTGGTGACACACAACTTTGTCCAGTTCGAAAGATATGCAACGAGAAAAATAAAGATGCACGACGGCAAGGTGATAGAGGATGTACATGAAACTCCGGCAGGTGCGGGACTTCCGACGCAGGAGCAGCCTGCAGCTCTTTCCGAAAACAGACATGAAGGCAAAAACATCACTGTCGGCAGCAGAATGAGACTGGGTATCAGGAACACTTTCAACATACTGCCTAAATTCCTGTTGCTCCTGCTTGTGTTTGTCTTTATGGTAACGGCTGTCGCTTCGCAGTACACTACTCTCAGAAACCAGAAGGCGGAGCAGGACGAGCTCGGATTCAATGATTATTTCATGAATTACAGCAAGGATCGGGTGGTGCTGAAGAAAGAGGACGGCTCGGCCTTTACAGCCGAAGATCTTGCGGTCATTGCTGACACAGCAAATATCAAATCGGTGGTGCCGGCAGATATAATGCTCGACACCCCGGTTTATATCGAGCAGGGCGACCTCGCATACGATGCATATCCGAGGTCGATCGGTGAATTCTGCGGCTCGCTCGAGGCAGGCAGGATGCCGGAGGCGGAGAACGAGGTCATCCTTGAGGCTTACAAGGATATGGTAGATACGGCAACAGTGGAAAATGATATACTGGACAAAAGCTTCAGGATCACTCTTGAAGAAGACAAAACTATCGATGTCACTGTGACAGGCCTGGCGTACAAATCGCAGGAAGATGGCATCTATTCCAGCAGCAGCGACCTTTACGTAAGCGATCAGCTTATGAACCGCTTGCTGAAAGATGCATACCGGTCCAGCAGTACGATAAAGGTGCTGATAAACGGTAAAGAGCAGCAGCATCAGGAAGGGAGCCCGATGTACAGGCTGGTGCCGAACAGCAATGTGGCGCAGGGAACGACGATCGTATCGGAAGATGTGAACATGTTCTACGACACTGCATATGCGGAGGGAAATGCCAAGGGCAAGACGATAAATGTTACAGTGAAGAACATTTTTTATTCTCAGTCTGCCGATCTGCAGGTTTCGAATACGTACGGCAAGAAAACTCTCGAGAAGCTTACCGGTGTGTCCGACTACGACGCGAACAACGGGACGATATATATAAGCCAGGCTGATTACGATACTTTGTTCGGAAAAGGCAATTTCCAGACGAGCGTGTATGTGAAGAATGTGAAGGAAATCGATGCTGCGCTTGAAAAGCTCAAGGCGATGGGATATACGACGCTCCCGCTCAAAGACACGCTGATAAACATGTTTTCGGACATAACATCGATGATCGCGACTCCGATGGCCGTCATCATGATGGTGGCGCTGTTTTTCATCGCATATTTTGTGATAAGGCTGATCCTAAAATCACGCTCGACGTATTTCAGCATACTCAGGATGCTGGGAATGGCGAAGAAGCATATCAGGAGGATCCTGGACGTGGAAATGCTGATGACAGTGAACATCGCATATCTCATTTTCATGGGGTGTGCATTGATGGTGTATTACGGCGTGATTGATGTGGAATATATCAGGAACCTCATCGAATACATGACAGTGCGTGACTATGTGATCCTCTATGCGATACTTATGTTCATGGCATATCTAATTTCTGGCAAATTCGCAAGGAGCCTGTTCAAGAAGACTGCCATGGGAACATTCAGAGAGGAGGAGTGATCATGCTCAGGCTTGAAAATGTAAACAAATATTTTAACAAAAACAGAAAAAACGAGATACATGTCATAAACGAAACCTCTCTTGAAATGGGGAGCACAGGTCTTGTAGCGCTGCTCGGACCGAGCGGATGCGGGAAGACAACGCTGCTCAATGTCATAGGCGGACTCGACAAGGTGAACGGCGGCAAAGTGTT
>CAVEWO010000310.1:0-2611 GCA_963619345.1 Bacteroidaceae bacterium | reverse complement strand
GCTTTTCCAGATTGTCGAGAAGCCTTTCAGCATAGTCTGTGATCTTGAAGTACCACTGTGAAAGTTCTTTCTTGCCGACGAGAGATCCGCAGCGTTCGCACTTGCCGTCAACCACCTGCTCGTTTGCAAGTACAGTCTGGCAGCTAGGGCACCAGTTTACAGGGTTCTCCTTCTTATATGCGAGGCCTTTCTTGTAGAACTGTATGAATATCCACTGCATCCATCTGTAGTAGTCAGGATGGCATGTAGCGACTTCTCTGTCCCAGTCATATGAAAATCCAAGTTCTTTCAGCTGTTTTCTCATTTCATCGATGTTGTTCCATGTCCAGACGCTTGGTTCCACGTTGTGCTTGATAGCCGCGTTTTCTGCAGGAAGACCGAATGAGTCCCATCCCATCGGATGAAGCACATTGTAGCCCTTCATCTTCTTGAAACGCGCCAGCACGTCGCCTATAGAATAGTTGCGGACGTGTCCCATGTGAAGCTTTCCTGACGGATAAGGAAACATCTCCAGAACGTAGTACTTTTCCTTGTCTGTGCTTTCCGAAACTTTAAAAGCATCATCGTCTTCCCATTTAGTCTGCCATTTTTTCTCGATCTCGCTGAAATTATATTTATCTATCATTTCATACCTCCAAAATTAGTTTATTTCAAGATTTTCACAATCTCCCCAGATTCGCTCTATATTGTATTTCTCACGCATCTCTGCAGTCATCACGTTTATGACCACATCGCCGTAATCCATCAGTATCCAGCCTGAGCTTTTCTTTCCCTCAACGCTTTTAGGGAATATGCCTTCGGGCTCGAGCATGTCTTCGACATTGTCGACCAGTGCTCCCATCTGTCTGTCACTGCCGGCTGATGCCATGACAAAATAGTCTGCAAAGGATGCTTTCGGAGATATATCTATCACCGTAACATCGATAGCCTTCCTGTCGTCCAGAAGCTTTGCGACCTTCAATGACAATTCTTTAGGTTCCATCATAAGTTCTGTTTCTCCTTTAAATAATTCAGCGCATCGACCGTATCCGGATCAAGATATTCGCCCTTGCTCCTCACGAACTCTGCTGATCCTGCCAGCGAGTCCATGCAGGCTCTGTCCAGATCGGTGTATGCGGTTTTTCTCAGTTTTTCGACTGACGGATAATCCCTGCCTGGTTCTATCGCATCCGCCAGAAATATTATCTTCTCAAGTGTTGACATGCCGGCTCTCCCAGTAGTGTGGAAAGACACGGCGTTTATGACATCCTCGTCCTTCACTCCGTACTCCCTCTTAAGAAGCTCAGCTGCGACTTTTCCATGAGAAAGGTTGACGTTGCCGGCAAGCCTCCCGGGCAGACCGAATTTTCTGACGTATGCGTCCAGTACCTCCGGGGCTTCGTTCCTCACCATGTCGTGACACAGCGCTGCAAACTCTGCTTTCTGCGGATCTTCACCATATCTTTCCGCCAGCTTCACGGCTTCCTCAGCGACAGAATAAGTGTGCTTCAGACGTTTAGCCTTGAGATGCTGCTCTATATATTCAGTTATCTTATCCTTTGTACAGTTCATTCTGTCTGATATACCTCTCTACTCTTTCGGGGATCAGATCGGTGCATGGGATATCATTTTCGATGCGATGTCTTATCTCCGTGGAAGAAACGTCGTACTGCCTGTTTTCGATGTTTATCACTTCAGTGCCGTATTCGCGACGTATCTTTTCCATGCAAAGCCGCAGTTCTCCCTGTCTGTATCCGGGTCTGCTGCCTACCAGGTAAGAGCAGCTTTTCAGGAGTTCATGTGCGTTTTTCCACGTCTCTATCTTGAGGAACGTGTCAGTGCCCATTATGAAGTATATGCGGGTGCCGCTGCCGTAGATCTCCCTCATCGCTCTTATCGTCAGGTATGTATATGATATACCTTCTGTGTCAAGCTCATATGAAGATGCTTCGAGTCCTTCGACATCTGCGAGCGCCTCTCTCAGCATGTTCAGCCTGTCTTCGCCTGATGTGATTTTTTTGTCCAGCTTAAAAGGCTGCAGTCTCGCAGGCATGAAGAGCACTCTGTCGAGTTCTGCTTTTTCTCTGCAGTCAAGCGCCAGGTTGATATGTCCCAGATGCACGGGATCGAACGTTCCTCCGAGTATCCCTATCCTGCTGACCGCTGCCGTGTTGTCAGTCTCCATTATTTTTCCTCTGAAACTATCTTTATTCCAAGCTCATCGAGCTGCTGCTGCTCTACCGTGCCCGGAGCTTCGCTCACCATACACTGAGCCGCCTGGTTCTTAGGGAACGCGATGACTTCTCTTATCGATTTTTCTCCTGTCAGCAGCATGACGAGTCTGTCCATGCCGTATGCGAGTCCGCCGTGCGGAGGAGTGCCGTATCTGAATGCCTCAACGAGGAAGCCGAATTTCTCGTTGATATCCTCCTGCGGCATTTTCAATGCTCTGAACATGTCTTCCTGCATGTCTCTGTCGTGTATCCTGATGCTGCCTCCGCCGAGCTCCACGCCGTTCAGCACTATGTCATACGCATTTGCCTTCGCTTTCGTCGGATCGGTCTTCAGCAGCTCCGCATCCTCTTCCTTAGGCGATGTGAACGGATGGTGCATAGCGTGATAAGCATCTGCC
>CAVEWO010000309.1:0-2619 GCA_963619345.1 Bacteroidaceae bacterium | reverse complement strand
GTCGATGAGCGGTCTTAAATATTTCTGCTTCTGCTCTTCTGTACCGAAACCGTCGATGCATGAGCAGCAGAGTGAAGTATGTACTGAAATAGTGATACCAGTACTTCCGTCAACCTTTGATACTTCTTCCATGCACAGTGCATAGCTGAGGTAGTCGCCGCCTACTCCGCCGTATTCTCTTGCATAAGGAATACCCATGAGTCCGTATTTCTGCATCTTTGCAAGCAGTTCCATGCTGTAAACTTCTGTTTCATCCATTTCTTCTGCCAATGGTTTAACTTCATTTTCTGCAAATCTGCGATACATTTCCTGCTGAAGCAAATGTGTCTTTGATAATTTAAAGTCCATTGTTTATCCTCCTAAACTCTCCATTTAAATTTTGCTTACAATCACTTGTTTATTTTAGGTCAAATAACAACTTGTGTCAAGCCGCATTTAGTATATATTATAGTGGCTTTTCTGAATATTGTCCACTAATAATTGAAAGAATTTTTTTAATTATTGACATGCTGAATTCCGCGTACTAATATGTTAACAGGTTATCGTTACAGTTAAAAAATGTGTATTCTGCATACATCAGGAAAGGAGTAAAAAATCATGTTTGAGACTCTTAAGTATGAAGTAAAAAACAATATCGGCTACATCACGATCGACAGACCGGAAGCGCTCAATGCGATATCGATGACAGTACTCAAAGAACTGCATTCTGTATTTGAACAGGTCAATGACGATCCTGAAGTAAAAGCGGCTATCCTCACCGGTAACGGCAAAGCATTCGTTGCAGGAGCTGACATCGCCCAGATGTCACAGCTCACAGGTGTGGAAGGTCACGATATGATAAAATACGGTGCAGGCGTCATGGATCTTATAGAAGCAATCGACAAACCAGTCATTGCGGCAGTCAACGGTTTTGCACTCGGCGGCGGATGCGAGCTCGCAATGGCATGCGATATCCGTATCGCTTCTGAAAAGGCAAAATTCGGACAGCCTGAAGTGAACCTCGGTATCATACCGGGATTCGGCGGCACTCAGAGACTCCAGAGACTTATCGGCAAAGGCATGGCAAAATACCTGATCATGACAGCCGAACTGATCAGTGCTGAAGAAGCTCACAGACTCGGCCTTGTTGAAAAAGTCACAGCTCCGGACGAACTGATCCCTGCATGTGAAGAACTCGCCAGAACTATCATGAGCAAGGCTCCTATCGCAATAAAGACTGCAAAGAACATCATCAACAAAGGCGCTATGTTAGATGTTCCTACAGCTGTTGCTCTTGAAAGCGAAGCGTTCACTGTTCCATTCTGTTCAGAAGACAGGATCGAAGGAATGAAAGCTTTCCTAGAAAGAAGAGATGCTGAGTTCAAAAACAGATAGAATAAATACATAAACGTACAGAAAAAGGCTTATATCCCGATAGCCATGGGGTATAAGCCTTTTTGGTTTTTATGACATATATTTATTATGCGCTGATTTCTCAAAGAGTTCTCAGTACCTTCATCACACCATCGTCATCATTCGACTCCGCCATATGGCGTGCCGCCTTGATTGCTTCCGGATGACCGTTTTTCATGCAGTAGCTCTCACCACACGCATGCATCATACTGAGATCATTGAGATAATCTCCAAAAGTCATTGATTCTTCCGCCGTTATCCCGTATCTCTCCTGGATCTGCCGTACGGCATTTCCCTTGTCTGCAAACGCATTGGAAATATCAAGCCAGTTGCTTCCGGATACTACTGCACTGAGATGCGTTCCGATGCCGCCGAACGCTTCAAATGACTCTTCGGCTGCATCGATATCGAAGTATATCGCGATTTTTACTATAGAATCCCGATGTATCATTTCTTTAAGCTCTTCCATATTTCTGACAAACTCATGCCTATTGTAGTACATCAAAGCGCCGTTTTTGCCGCCGTCTGCGCTTTCCACGAGATATGCGGATTTCGCGCCGCATAGTATCGGGGTTGCGTGAGGTATGTCCGCTATTATATCAAGACATTTTATTATATCCTGCTCTTCCATCACGTCTCTGTATATCATCTCTCCGTTTTCGAATACCACCGCACCGTTTTCGGCAATGAATATCAGGCTGTCGGCAGCTTCCCTGAAATCGTGCTCCAGAGTGAAATACTGTCTGCCGCTTGCGATGACCGTCCTGATTTCCGGATGACTGCGCACCCACGGTATGAAATCCCCCGGGACTTCATTCGCACTGCTGAGAAGCGTTCCGTCCATATCGACAGCGACCAGTTTGATGCTCATCTATTTACTGTACTGGTCTTCCACCAGTATCTCCGTATCAAGCACATATTTTGCCTTCAGCTCGGAAAGTACGGCAAAATGCGGCTGCTGCAGATGCTTCTTCTGAGCGTCCCTGCTTTCCCACTGTTCCCAGAGGAACATCCTGTCATCGCGATCAGCATCGAAAAAAAATGCATACCTTATACATCCATCTTCTACTCTTGTTTTCTCACCTATTTTTTCTGCTTTTACTTGTTCATAGAATTTTCTGCGTGTATTTTCGTCCGGAAAACTGTACATAACATAAAAATTAGTCATTATGGTTCCTCCAATTAGTCCTAAATATATTTTTTAACATAAAGACCCTTAAATACAAA
>CAVEWO010000308.1:0-2626 GCA_963619345.1 Bacteroidaceae bacterium | reverse complement strand
GGCAGAGAATGAATGTTGCCGGCCAGCCGAAAAACTCAGACTGTCGGTCAGGAATGCAGGCTGACGGTTGGTCAAAGAACTCAAGCTGTCAGTCGAGAAACTCGAAAAAATCTTCTGGAGATACGTCGGGAGGTCTGAGATGTCTTTTGATCCTGTAAAGGCATGTCGGATCTCCTTTTTTGATGGTGCTGACGCCCTCGGTGCAGCTCAGCGTCGCCTTGAACCCCATTTTGCGAAGTTCTGCATCGGTGTTTTCGCTGAAGGCTCCGAACGGATATGTGAAGGTCGTTGGCGCGACCCCGGTGACATACGCGATCTTGTCCTGAAGTGCCATTACGTCTGAAGAAAGGAAGCTGCCGTAGGAACTGTCATTTTCGCCTCTCATCTGTGAGACTCCGTTACGTTTTTCGTAGGTGTGGCAGTTGTAGGAGTGGTTCTGTATTTCCCAGTAGCCGGAAAGGTGCATCTCCAGGATGTCATCCCATGTTACGTGGGCATAGCCCGGGTTGCGGTCGACGTTTTCGGAAAATTCGTCGGACATTTTGCCCACGACGGACAGGACTGCCTTCATGTTGTGCTTTTTCAGAATCGGATAGGCGTAATAATAGTTGTTGTAGTATCCGTCATCAAAAGTTATCACGATCGGGTATTCGGGCAGGGTGCTGCTGCCTTCAGCGAACGCGATCACTTCTTTCATGAACACCGGGGTATAGCCTTTCTTTTTTATGTATTCCAGGTCTTTTTCGAAGAGATCTGGAGAGACTATGTATTTGTTGTTATTTTTGTTTTCTTTTAGTATGGCGTGATACATTATCACGGGCAGCTTGATCTCATCGGAATCAGAGATATCTGCAGACGCTTCTTTTTCCTTGAGGTAGAAGTTTTCTTCTATGAACGGGTATCTGCGTTCGTATTTACCGGTGTCACCGTTTTTTATCACGGTACATCTGTGTGATGAAAGCAGCTTAGTGATAGAGTAAAGGTCGATCCATATCTGCGCCGGGCTGTCTTTGGTGTCTTCGTCGAATATCAGCTGCATGCCGAAATGGAGATGCGGTGTGTCGATGTTGTTCGTGTTTTCTTTGAGACTGTAGCCGGTCTGCCCGGTGAATCCGATGACGTCGCCTGCAGTCACGGTCGCTCCGATGTAAAGGTCATCGGCGTAGGGGTCATCTTTTCGCAGATGGGCGTAATAGTAATATCGCTGCTTGTCATAGCTTCTGATGCCTATGCGCCAGCCGCCGTACTGGTTCCAGCCGAGAGCCTCGATCGTGCCGCTTTCCACCGCGATGACGGGTGTGCCTGTCTCGGTCATCATATCGTGGCCGAGATGGCGCCTGCTGTATCCATAGCTGCGGTTTTCTCCGAAGTCGTCGAAATCGGAGTAGTAGAAACCGTCTGCTATAGGCGAGAATGCCTTTAGTCCGTATGCCTTTTTCCATGTGCCGCCCTGATCTGCCGCTGTTCCGTCGGACGGGATCTTTATCTGGTATTCGCCCAGCATGCCGCCGAGTACAGCGCTGTACGCCCTGTGATAGTAATCGAAATATTTCATGTCCTTTGTGAGCGCAGCGACGGAGTGTCCGTCCTTTATATCGGATACGAAGCTGTCCATGTCGGCAGCTCTGTATCTTGTAAAATCACCTCCGTACCTGGTGCCGAGGTAGGCAAGGACATCTGTCCAGTCTATATGTACTGCTTCGTCATATGTTTCGATATCAATGTCCATGGCTTTTTTCAGCACGTTGTAAGGCACGTCGAATTCGACCCATCTGATGGGTTTGTCTGCGTCTGATGACGGTTTGCCGATGACAGCAGGGATATCGGCCGCGATCAGCGAAAATGCGACAGACAGAGCTGTGCAGAGTATTGTCAGGCCGGCCGCCAGGACTCTGCTTCTTTTCTTTTCCATGAAAGACCTCCTGTGTGTTTTAATTAAAAATATGAAGACTTCCGCTGTTTTATGAACGCCGCGGGTGTGCTATAATTACCTGTGATACGATCAGCGGGAGGACAGACGATGAAAGTTGCATTCCATACATTAGGATGTAAGGTTAACCAGTATGAAACAGAGGCGATTTCGGAGAAGTTCAGAGAAAAGGGCTATCAGGTCGTGGACGAGAGGGAGTTCGCCGATGTATATATCATAAATACATGCACGGTCACATCAGTGGCTGACAAGAAGTCGAGGCAGTATATAAGAAAGATGAAGAAGCTCAATCCTGACAGTGTGGTCGCGGTGACAGGCTGCTATGCGCAGATAAAGCCGGATGAAGTGTCGGCCGTAGAGGGCGTCGATATAGTGGCGGGTACGAATGAAAAGAGCCGCCTGACTGAATATGTCGAGGAATTCATGCAGGAGAGGCAGCGTCAGATCCATATCAAGGGCTACGAGGAGCTCGACGCATATGATGATATGGGCGCGATCACGAGTACGGAGAACAGAACGAGAGCGTATATCAAGATACAGGAGGGCTGCAACCGCTTCTGCACCTACTGCGTCATTCCATATGCGCGCGGCAGAGTGAGGAGCAGACCGCTTGACGATATTGTGCACGAAGCGAAACAGCTTGTGGACGCCGGGTATAAGGAGATAGTCCTGACGGGTATAAACACTGCGCTTTAC
>CAVEWO010000307.1:0-2631 GCA_963619345.1 Bacteroidaceae bacterium | reverse complement strand
CGGCAGCACTGCGGCTGACTTTACCGCATTCGTACTGGAAAGGATTTAGCACGGTGATAAGATATGGTACTGTACAAGTTTTCTGATGACTCAGAAATAAGCAACGCACCGCTTTCCACCAACCTGCTGACCAAACTCCAGAAAGATATCCTGACCGGCAAGCTCAAGCCGGGCCAGAAACTCACGGAGCAGAATCTCTGCAAGGCATACGGAGTCAGCAGGACCCCGGTCCGTGAAGCTCTCCGCCAGCTCGAAACAGACGGGCTGGTCGAGAACATACTCAACAGAGGCGCATTCGTCGTAGGCATGACCGAACAGGACTACGAAGACATGTTCGAGCTCCGGAAGGTCTACGAGATCCAGGCCGTGAAATGGGCAATCGAAAGGATCACCGAAAACGAAATGGATAAACTCGCAGAGACATTCGAGTTCATGGAATTCTACACTATGCGGAACGACATCGACAAGATGCTCACGATCAACACCGGTTTCCACCAGGTGATCTACGAGGCGTCACACAATAAAATGCTCAAGAAACTGCTTTCCTCGTATCAGAACTTCCTGAAGTACAAAGGCGCAGAATCGGTATACGACGAAGACTACCTGCCGACCGTACTCGAGGAGCACAGAGCGATCTACGGCGCTTTCAAAGCCAGAGACGTGAAAGCCGGAGCCAAAGCGATGGAAATACATATAAACAGAGCCAGAAACAGACGGTGCGGCAAATAGCCGTGCCGTCTCATAACATGGAGGTCAATGAAATGGAAAGAAACAACGTATGGTCGTCATACAACGACGACCAGCTGACAGAACTGGAGCACATAAGTGCCCTTTACAAAAAATGCCTCGACGAAGGCAAGACAGAGCGCGAATGCGTGAAGATCGCAGTGCGCATGGCTGAGGAAAAAGGCTACCGCGATCTGAAAGAGCTGATCAGAACCGGCTCGCAGATCAGGACAGGCGACAAAGTCTATGCGATCTGCATGAACAAGAGCATCTCGCTTTTTAACATCGGAAAGAAGCCTCTCGAGGAAGGCATGAATATCCTCGGCGCACATATCGACTCACCGAGGATGGACGTGAAACAGAACCCGCTTTACGAAAGCGACGAATTCGCCTATCTCGACACTCACTACTACGGCGGCATCAAGAAATACCAGTGGGTGACGCTGCCGCTCGCGATACACGGTGTCGTAGCAAAAACGAACGGTGAGACTGTCGACATATGCATCGGCGAAAAAGACGACGAACCTGTTTTCGCAGTGACTGACCTGCTCATCCACCTCGCCGGAAGGCAGATGGAAAAGAAAGCCAGCATAGTCATCGAAGGCGAAAAGCTCGACCTGCTGATCGGCAGCCGCCCTCTCTCAGAGAAGTCAGATGACAATGAAGAGACCAAAGAGACGAAAGACGCAGTAAAGAAAAACATCCTCAGACTCCTCGAAGAATACTGCGGCATGACTGAAGAGGACTTCGTATCCGCCGAGCTCGAGGTCGTGCCTGCCGGCAAAGCCAGAGACATGGGCCTTGACAGGAGCATGGTGATGGGCTACGGTCAGGACGACAGAGTTTGCTCATTCACGTCGCTGTTTGCTATGCTCGACATGGACAGCGTCGACAAGACTTCATGCTGCATCCTCGTGGACAAAGAAGAGATCGGCAGCGTCGGCGCGACAGGCATGCACTCTAGATTCTTCGAAAATACAGTCGCTGAGATCCTGGCACTGATGGGCGAAACGTCAGACCTCAAGGTAAGGCGCGCGCTCCAGAATTCCAGGATGCTCTCATCCGACGTGAGCGCCGCATACGACCCGATGTTCGCAGAAGTCTTCGAAAAGAGAAGCTCCGCGTTCTTTGCAAAAGGTCTGGTATTCAACAAGTTCACCGGAAGCCGCGGCAAGAGCGGATCGAATGACGCCAATGCGGAATACCTCGCAGCACTCAGAAAGGCGCTCGACGACGAGGAAGTCGCTTACCAGTTCGCAGAGCTCGGCAAGGTCGATATCGGCGGCGGCGGAACGATCGCATACATCATGGCAAACTACGGCATGGAAGTCATCGACAGCGGCGTGGCAGTCCTCTGCATGCACGCACCGTGGGAGATCACCAGCAAGGCCGACATCTACGAAGCATACAAGGGCTACAAGGCATTCCTCAAGAACATGTAGATCCCTATGTAAATCCTGCAGTACGCCTTTGTCAAGGCGTTCATGAGCACGTCGCACGCTGCGGGTACTCTGTCTGTTATGAGCTGAAGGGAAGCGGCTGACCGCCGCTTCCCGAGCCATATTCGGAAAAATCACATTTTACTAACATTTTTTTACTGCATTTACAGCGGCTCCTGCTAGTGATAAACTTTCAGTGGGGTAATGTTTGTTTTACTATTACATTGTATTTATTTGTAAGGAGCTGGATATTTATGTCATCAAAACCTCATGACAATTCGAGGAATACAGCATTCCTCATTGTCATATTTATTTTCTTCGTCGCTGTTGCGATCGCCTTCATACCTGCTGTCAACGAGAATATAGCAGAAGGCATGAAGCAGATCACAGGTCAGAGCATCGACAGCGGTTCCATGGACTATGAGACCGGCACTATATTCGATACGCTCAGGTACAACCGCTCGAT
>CAVEWO010000306.1:0-2635 GCA_963619345.1 Bacteroidaceae bacterium | reverse complement strand
TCTATGAGAAGTCCTCCTGTAAATGCTGTTTTACACATACTTGTTCTCCTTTCATATGCTTATCGATCGATTAACTGCATTATATCACAGGTTTGAAGAGAGGGAAGTGAAAGTTTTGTCGATAATGCTTGACATGGATAGTTCGTGTGATATAATTATGATATCAAAATGATATCACAGAACGCAAGAATGATTTTGCCGCGTGATCTGAATAAGGGAGGAAATGAATATGAGCAAAACAAATAACGTTATTACAAGCGATATTGCAGAAAGAGAACTGCATCCGGCGTCCGGAATGCTTATGATGATAATTGATATCGCAGGGGTTTTGTCTGGAGTGTTCCTGTGTATTATCTGGCCGGTTTTATTTCGAGGTTTTGCAGAAGGTCTGGGGATCGCAGCCGGACTGCTGCTGATCACTCTGTTTTCGATCATGTTCGCCGGTCTGAAGGTAGTGAATCCTAATGAGGCACTGGTGCTGACGCTCTTTGGAAAATATCACGGAACGATCAGGAAAGCCGGTTTTTTCTTCGTCAATCCATTCTGTGCCGCTTTCAACCCGACAGTGGAGGCTTTGCAGAAAGAAGCCGCACAGGATCCGGGGGAGACTTTCAAAAGCAGGAAGACGCCGAAAACAGCCGGGAAAACAAGAAATCGGAAGGTTTCCACAAAGACCATGACGCTCAACAATGCACAGCAGAAAGTCAACGATGTGGATGGAAATCCGGTGATCATAGGGTCGGTTGTCATCTGGAAAGTAGCGGATCCTACGAAAGCGGTTTTCAATGTGGAAAACTATTTCGAGTATCTTTCGACCCAGTGCGATTCTATCATTCGCAACTCTGCGCGTATTTATCCATATGATACGATGGAAGATGATGACAGTGAAATGACCCTTCGCGGATCCAGCATGGAGATCGCCGAAAAAATGAAAGCAGAGCTGCAGGAGAAGACACGTGATGCCGGTATCCAGATCCTGGAGGTGAGGATAACACACCTGGCGTATGCGGAAGAGATCGCAGCAGCGATGCTGAAGCGCCAGCAGGCGGCAGCAACGATCGCAGCGCGTGAACAGATCGTGGAAGGAGCGGTCGGTATGGTGCACATGGCATTGGAACGTCTGGAAAAGGATGATCTTATCCTGCTGGATGATGAAAGAAAGGCGGCAATGGTATCGAATCTGCTGGTCGTTCTCTGCGGAGACAAAGAAGTACAGCCTGTTGTAAACAGCGGCAGCCTGTATTAAAATAGAAACAGAACGCTGATCAAAGGAGTGGGGTTTCATAGTGACAGAAGACTACGGTAAAAAAGAAGAGCAGCTGCAGCAGCGTCTCCAAAAGCTGAAAGCTCTTGAGGAGGAGCTTAAAGAAAAGGAAAGAACAGTCAGGGAAAGGGAGAAAAAACTGAAAGAGAAAGACAAGGCCAAGAAACAGATGGTGCTTCGTCTGTCGCCGGGTTTGTGGAATGAGATCGCAGCCTGGGCAGAGGAGGATTTCCGATCTATAAATGGCCAGGTGGAGTATCTGCTCAGCGAATGTGTGCGTAAACGTAAAAAATAAGAGAGACCTCAGAACATGTTTTGATGCCGCCGGAGCAGAGCGGCACGAAAACGGTATCTGAGGTCTCCTGTTTTTTGTATTGCAGTGAAGCAGGGCAGGCTATTCCATCACAGCGCCCTTTGCAGATGACGCTACGTTTCTCATATATCTTGAGAGCCAGCCGCTTGTTACGTTTGGCGGCGGAGCCACATAATCCTTGCGCCTTGCATCGAACTCTTCGTCTGAAACACGCGCGCTGATCTTTGCATTAGGGATATCGATGTCGATGATATCGCCCTCGCGCAGCAGTCCGATGTTGCCGCCTGCAGCAGCTTCAGGGCAGACATGACCGATCGATGCGCCTCTGCTGGCGCCGCTGAAACGACCGTCAGTGATAAGAGCTACAGTCTTATCCAGCTTCATGCCGGCAAGTGCGCTCGTAGGGTTAAGCATTTCTCTCATTCCAGGACCGCCCTTAGGACCTTCGTATCTGATGACTACAACGTCACCGTCCACGATCTTTCCTGCGTAGATCGCTGCGATAGCATCTTCTTCGCAGTCGAATACTCTCGCAGGACCGCTGTGTGAAAGCATTTCAGGAGCAACGGCGCTTCTCTTTACGACGCAGCCGTCCTGTGCGATATTTCCCCACATGATCGCGATGCCGCCTGTTTCACTGTACGGCTTGTCGATAGGTCTGATGATGTCGTAGTTCTTGACATATGCACCCCTGATGTTCTCGCCGACAGTTTTGCCCGTAGCAGTTATCAGGCTCTCGTCGATGAGGCCTTTCTTGGTCAGTTCGCTGAAAACTGCAGGGAGTCCGCCTGCGTTGTTCAGGTCGTGCATGTGAGTGCCGCCTGCAGGTGCGAGGTGGCAGAGGTTAGGCACTTTGGCGCTGAATTCGTTGAAAATATCCAGATTCAGCTCTACACCGGCTTCGTTTGCGATCGCCAGCAGATGGAGCACGCTGTTTGATGAGCAGCCCAGCGCCATGTCGCATGCCAGTGCGTTTCTCAGTGATTTTTCATTGATGATATCACGAGCCTTGATGTCTTTTTAGACGAGATTCATGATCGCCATTCCGGCGTGCTTTG
>CAVEWO010000305.1:0-2647 GCA_963619345.1 Bacteroidaceae bacterium | reverse complement strand
TTGATGAGGATGCCTATCTGTTGTGGCAGGCAAAGTATTTGAGCTTTGGAACGGATCTGGCCGACAGCATTTATAAAGTTGCGAACGAAAAAGAAATCGAAGTCGATGCTGATATTTCTGATGCCAAGAAAAAATTCAGAAAAGCTGACTTGAAATAACGACAAACGATACGATCTGTACATAATAGAACATTCATTTTTATATCTTCATCCGGAAAGCACTTGTTTTTCATAATGACGCCAGGCAATTCATAAAACGGGGCAAAATCCATGAATAAAGTCAAGAAAAACGGGGCAATATATCATATAAACATTTGCAAAACGGGGCAATATTTTGTATGATAATATAATAAGCGAATTAAAGGGATACTAACTATGAAAAGACAATATGAAGATAAAATTAAGAAATGGATAGATACAAGCAGCAAAGCTCTGCTGATATACGGCGCACGGCAGGTAGGAAAGACATATCTGGTGCGAAAGATGTTGCAGCAAAACAACATTTCATACTTTGAGGTGAATTTTCAGGAAAGAGAAGATATCCTGAATGCAATTTCGGGACTAAACAATGCTGAAGATATCTCAATGAAGCTGGCACTTTATTCAAATACCGAGTTGAAAGAAGGCGAGTCAGTGATATTTCTCGATGAGGTGCAGTTATATCCGGATATCATCACCAAAATCAAATTTCTTGTTGATGAAGGCCGGTACAGATTTATTTTAAGCGGCTCAAATCTTGGTGTTGAGCTAAAAGGCATAAAAAGCATTCCTGTAGGATATCTGGATATGTTCCAGATGTATCCGATGACACTGTTTGAGTTTGCATATGCACTGGGGATCCGTGATAATACCATAGAATATCTTAAGAAATGTTTTGATGAACTGAAACCTGTCGATGAAATAATACACCAGCGTATGATCAATGTGTTTTACTATTACCTGATCTGCGGGGGAATGCCATCTGTGGTCAATGAGTTTATCAATACACGTAATCTGCGCATCGTCCGTGAGGAGCAGCAGAATATCATTCGTCAATATAAAGCTGACTTTGTCAAATATGAAAATGACGACAAAAAGCTGCGTATCATTTCAATATTTGATTCTATCCCGGCTCAACTTAACCAGCAGAACAGAAGATTCATTTTCACACAGCTTGATAAAGAGCTTAAATTCAATCGCTATGAAAACAGTTTTCTCTGGCTCAAGGATGCCGCAGTAGCCATTCCAATATATATAGTCGACCAGCCAAAACCGCCGCTGATACTGTCAAAGTCCACGAATCAGTTCAAACTGTTCATGGGGGATGTCGGTCTGCTGACATCATGCTATCCTGATTATGTAAGCAAGGCGCTGCTCGATATGAATCCTGATTATGAGATCAACAACGGTGCACTGTTTGAAAACTATATCGCTCAGGAACTATCAAGCTGTGAAATAACACCATATTATTTCAAGAGCAAGAGCATCGGAGAAATCGACTTTCTTATAGAATACGACAATCGGATCGTTCCTCTGGAAATCAAATCAGGTAAAGAATACAAAAAACACAAGGCACTGGACAATCTCCTTAATTCGAAAGAGTACTCCATAGATAATGGCTATATACTTTCACTTTCAAATATCGAGGCAGATGACCGATGCATTTATATACCGGTCTACATGACAGGCCTGTTTGGTCACAGACAATCCGAAGACATGATCATAGATCTGGATTTTCTGATATGATCTCTTTGCGTATCAAAAGTCCCGAACCGCTGAATTTTCAACAGGTTCGGGATTTATTTTCTTAAAAGCGTCTATTCAAACTCTATCGTCCCCGGTGGTTTGCCTGTGCAGTCGTACATGACTCTGTTGACGTGTTTCACTTCGTTGACGATCCTTGTAGTCACTTTCTGCAGGACTTCCCATGGGAGCTGTGCTGCTTCAGCTGTCATGAAGTCCGAGGTCATTACGGCTCTGAGGGCGATGGCGTAGTCGTATGTCCTGAAGTCGCCCATTACTCCGACGCTCCTCATGTTGGTGATGGCTGCGAAGTACTGTCCGATGGTGTCCGGCTGTCCGTATTCAGGGATCAGTCCGGCTTCCATGGCGTTGGCGATCTCTTCACGATAGATGGCGTCTGCATCCTGGACGATCTTCACTTTTTCCTCAGTTACGTCACCGATGATCCTGATACCAAGGCCCGGACCAGGGAACGGCTGACGGAACACCAGATAATCAGGGATGCCCAGTTCCAGCCCCGCTCTGCGCACTTCGTCCTTGAATAGCATACGCAGCGGCTCGACGATCTCCTTGAAATCAACGTGGTCAGGCAGTCCGCCAACGTTGTGGTGGGACTTGATCACAGCTGATTTGCCGAGACCTGACTCGATGACGTCAGGATAGATAGTTCCCTGCACCAGGAAGTCCACCGCACCTATCTTCTTTGCTTCTTCCTCGAATACGCGGATGAATTCCTCGCCGATTATCTTTCTCTTCTGTTCAGGCTCTGTAACGCCTGCCAGTTTATCGTAAAATCTCTGCTGCGCGTTGACGCGGATGAAGTTCAGATCATACGGACCTTCAGGGCCGAATACCGCTTCTACTTCATCTCCTTCGTTCTTACGCAGGAGGCCGTGGTCCACGAACACGCATGTCAGCTGCTTGCC
>CAVEWO010000304.1:0-2651 GCA_963619345.1 Bacteroidaceae bacterium | reverse complement strand
ATATGGATCTGCAAAGCCGCCGGCGTTCTCAAAATCATTCGGTGCTCCATACGGCTGACTGCTGTTCTGATAGTGGCTGTCAAAGCCTCCGAAGTCTGTGCTGCCGGAGTCCGGACTGCTGCCAAAGGCGCTGCTGTCGAAATTCCCGTTCCCATAGGTTCCGTTTCCGTACATGCCGTATTGACCTCCGTCATATTGTCCTGCGCTCTTCCTGAAATTATCGCGCGGGTCTGCATATGATCCGGTGTATGTCGTTCCGTTGAAACCGGAGGTGCTGCTGCCATCCGGCGCAGCGTTCGATGCGCCGGCAGCAGAGGAGGCGCCATATGCGTTGCTGTGTGCTTCATTTTCGGAAAAGTGCGTTGTATCACATGCGTCATGTGTGAAGGCCGTCTGGCCAGCGCTCTCATCCGGATCTTTCATGATAAAATTAGGCTCGTAATTTGAATTGTCTGTTTTGTTTTCATTCATATATATCACCTCATTTGCGGGTTTGTTTGTGCTTGACTTAAATATACAAATACAATATGTATTTTTAGTGTCGAAAATATGTGATTATATATAGAAAAAGTTAAACATTTTCTACATAATATGATAGAATTGAAACCGTATAGAAGTTTGCAGATACAGCAGGCGGATATTTTGCATAATAAGAATCGGCTGACTATTTTCATGCCGATTTATTTTAAGATATGCCGGATGAAAATATAAAAAGGAGATGGGAACTATGAGCAAAGCTTTGATCGCGATAGATAAAAGCAAGTCTTACAGAGTATATATAACGATAACTACAGATATGGTGCAGCAGGCTGCCGACATACACGACACGACGCCGCTGGCTTCGGCCGGACTGGGCAGAGTGCTGACAGCAGCAGGGCTCATGGGCATCATGCTCAAGAATGATGACGAAAAGCTCACCGTGAATTTCAAAGGTGACGGCCCTGCGAAACAGATCCTGGCGACAGCGTACGGCGACGGCAGAGTCAAGGGATATATCGCAGATCCGTACGTCGATCTGCCGCTGAAAGCAAACGGCAAGCTGGACGTGGGCGGATCACTCGGAACAGGCGAGCTGACAGTGATAAAAGATCTGGGGCTCAAGGAGCCGTATATAGGGACTATAGCACTTGTCAGCGGCGAGATCGCAGACGACCTGACAGCGTACTTTTTCATATCGGAACAGCAGAATTCCTCAGTAGCCCTCGGCGTGAAAATAGAGCGCGACCTTTCCATAGGAGCGGCAGGAGGCATGGTGATCCAGATGCTCCCGGATGCAGAAGAAGGAGCGATAGATGCGCTTGAGGCCATGATCGGGAAAATGGAGCCGCTGACCACGATAATCAGCAGAGTGGCGGAAAGCTCCGCAGGTATGACCGAAGCCGGGATTGTACAGAAACTGCTGGAGGAGATATTCGCAGACATGCCTGACGAGTACATGCCGCAGATCCTCGAGGAAAGAGAGATCCGCTGGAACTGCGGCTGCAGCCACGAGAGGATGGCGAGAGCACTGGCGACGATAGGCCGCCATGACATACAGGAGATAATAGAAGAAGACGGACACGCAGAGCTGCAGTGCCATTTCTGCCTGAAAAAATACGATTTCGACAGAGAAGAACTGACAGAGATCCTGCAGAGCATGTGATCCTGAACGAAATAACGCAGATGTGTCACGCTGACGACACATTGCAGAGATATCATAAGCGGGCAGCAAGAGATTGGAGATGATATAAATGAAAGATATAATGATAAAGATAAAGGGCCATCAGGCCGCAGACGACACCGGCGAAGACTCGATGGAATTCATCACAGAAGCGAAGCTTTACAAAAGAGGCGAGGTTTTGTACCTCATTTATGAAGAAAGTGAGCTTTCCGGGATACCGGGATGCAAAACGCGCCTTAAGCTCAAGGGCAATGAAGTCCAGCTGAAGAGATTCGGCAAAGGTGCAGGTGCGGGGAGCGAGATAAGATTCGAAACAGGCAAGCGCTACACCGGGTACTACGAGACTCCGTTCGGCGCGATAGAGATGGAAGTCCTGACAAACAGACTTGAGAACACACTGTCCGAGCATGGCGACGGACAGCTCGACATAGATTACAATATCAGCCTCAAGGGGCTGATGGCAGGACGCAACAGACTGAGTATCACACTGATGTAAGAAACAGTCAGGAGGTAATAGATCATGATGAGCAAAAAAACAGTAACGATAATTTCAGCAGCTATAATAATAGTAATGGTAGTGACAACGGTAACGTGTGCCATAGCATATCTGTAAAACAAAATCAAAACAGGAGGAGAAGATGAGACAAACAGGTTTCAGCGCAGAAAAGTATATTGAAGAACAGTCTAAGTACATATTGCAGAGGATCGAAGACGGGAACGGCGAGAGGCTTTATCTGGAGTTCGGGGGTAAGCTGGTCCAGGACAAGCACGCGATGAGGGTGCTCCCGGGATTCGATGAAAATGCAAAGATCAAGCTGCTCCAGAGGATGAAGGATCAGGTCGAGATCATAATATGTATCTATTCGGGAGACATCATGACAAGCAAGACCAGACAGGACTTCGGTATCACTTATGATCTGGAAGTGCTGAGACTTATCGACGTATTCAGAAAGTATGACCTCGAGATCAACAGCGTGGTCGTGACTAGATA
>CAVEWO010000303.1:0-2655 GCA_963619345.1 Bacteroidaceae bacterium | reverse complement strand
TACTGATACTGTTAGTGTGCGAGGCATGCATACGCAGCGGACTCGTTCCTTCTAATTCAAAATATAATGAGCTGTTCAGCGTGTCGACAGTTGGTGCGCAGATAACCGATAATGATTATAATGTAAAGTACGCTTCAGATACAGCGGAAAGATTTGATATTGAAACGATGCGTATGACAGAGAACGGCACCGTGGATCTGGGCGACAAGCTGTTGTCGGGAGCAAAGGTGTGCGGGGGGCATGTGTTATGGACAGAAGATGTGTCAAGGATAAAAAAACTTATTTCGATGCTTGAAGATACGAGGGCAGAGCTTACAGAAAAAAACAATCTGCTGAAGGCGGAAGTGGATATCAAGAAAAAACAGGCACAGACAAATGAGCAGATGCGTCTTTATGATAAAATCGCACAGGAAACAACTCCTCAGCTGAATACTCTGGAGAAAATATTGTCAGGCATAGGCAACAAAGAAGATGAAAGAGAAAAGCTTGCACGCATATGCGTGATAAGTTCTTATATAAAACGCCGCAGCAATCTGGTGCTGCTGGGTGAAGAAGCTAATTACCTGCCTGCACAGGAGCTGGAGTTCTGTATGCGTGAATCTGTGGAAAACGTGCGTCTCTGCGGCGTAGCGGTATCCCTCGTAAGCAGGTGTGAAGGAATAATCCGCAAGGATGATGTGCTTTTGTGCTATGAATTTTTTGAAAATACTGTAGAAACTGTACTTCATTCGCTGACAGCACTTCTTGTAAATGTCTGCGTAGAAAAGGAGCGCATCGTTATGTCGATGTGTCTTTCATGCGGTCCGGAGGAAAAAATTATTTTTAACAGAATGAACAGTTTAAAAAATCAGGAAGCCGCAGATTCTGATTATCTGAACAGCATGAAAAATGCAGCTGCAGATATAGATATAGAGATACAGGAAGGGGACATCCATATAAGTTTCAGAATACCCAAAGGGGGCGAGTGCAAATGACGACGTTTGATATGCTTTCAGCTGCGTCAGGAGCTGCAGTGACTATTTCATTGTTTTTTATACTTTTCTTTCTGTGTGCTGTCTACTGTGTTGCTTACCGAAACGTATCGAGCAGATATGAAAAGATCGCAGGTGCAGCATGTATTGCTGCGCTGCTCATGCTTCTGTGCCTTCTGAGAGAAAACCGGTGGTCAAAAATGCATGGCGAAGACGCATCTCAGGCGGTATCATATGCTGGCAACATCTCGATCGTGCTTATCTTCGTGTTCATGGCTGCTGCTGCAATTTTCGGTTTCAGACTGTTGTTGCGAGTTTTACGTTATCAAAAGAATGTTGTGACGAAAGCCTCAATAAAAGAAAGTGCTGATAACCTGCCGGTGGGTCTGTGCTTTGCAAAGAAAAACGGACTTGTATTACTTGCAAACAGCAGGATGGAAAAGCTTAGTCAGCAGCTTACAGGAGTGTCGCTGCAGGATGGAGGCGCATTCTGGGAATGCGTGTCGGACGGGAGCTTGTCTGAAGGTAAACAGCGCATATTTATGGACGATACTCCTTCGATACTTATGGAAAACGGAGAGGTATGGAATTTCAGCCGCAAGGTGATAGAAGTGTCGGGAACGGAAGTTATGCAGATTCTTGCCACAGACACGACTGAGCTGTACAGGCTTTTATGTGAACGGAAAACTGACAATGAGATCCTTCGGGACATGAACACGGGGCTGCATAAATACAGTGATACGGTGGAAGAACTGACGCACACAAGAGAGCGGCTGGCGACAAAAGTGCGAATACATGACGAGATAGGTCAGAATCTGATGGCGACGAAGTATTTTCTGCTAAAAGGCGACAAAGAAAAAGAAATGTATGACATAATTGATAAATGGAAACGATCTGTTGCAGTCTTAAAGCGCGAGGCAAAGCCGGAAGAATTTACAGGAGTGATGAAGTATCTGACGGATGCGGCAGATACTGTCGGCGTTGAAGTGGCACTCAGCGGTGAATTGCCGGAAGAAGGTGCTGCGATTGAGCTTATAATTGCAGCAGGCGCTGAGGCGCTGACGAATGCTGTCAGACATGCAGATGCAAAAAAACTGCAGATCTCGGTTTCGGACATGTCAGTTGTATATGTTGTGGAATTTACCAATGATGGTAAATCTGCTGGCAGTATGGTAAGAGAAGGCGGTGGACTGTCATCTCTGCGAAAGAGGGTAGAGGATGCAGGAGGGATAATGTCGGTAAGTGCAGAGCCTGAATTTATGCTTAGGATAACGATACCCAAAGAGAGAAGGTACGTATTATGATTATTGTTACGGCGGTCTAAGATACTACGATAGCGAAGAAATTTTTCTAGATAATAATCAAAGTCAGCGGACAATACAATCTTGCGTCATCCATAAAGCATATTGCTGACTGAGTTGTATTGTGTGACAATGATATAGATCTTACACTGCTGATGTGTGTACTGCGCTCAACATCAGCTGGATTGACGCGGTGGAAAAGATAAAGGCCAATTATCCTGCGATAAAGGTGACCACAGTTATGATTCAGTTCGAGTGCGATTTAACATAAGCTTAACGTGAGCTTAACGTTCGGCCTCTTTTTTTAATATGGATTTAACAATATAATGGTTTTATACAACATGATATTGTCCGGTGTTAACATTTATTTATGGAGGAAGAAT
>CAVEWO010000302.1:0-2656 GCA_963619345.1 Bacteroidaceae bacterium | reverse complement strand
CCTGCTCCTATAACTATCGCTTTGCGGTTGAAATACTTTACCGAAAGATGCTGAAGTGTATATAGAACAGACGGAACTACCGTCGAAATTATTACATCCTTTACATCTTTTACATTGAGGCCTTCATATCTGAACAGCGCTCCGATTATCATACCGTATTCATCTGCACTTTTATTATTATCAGTCTCCAGTCGCCAGCTTGTAATAAGTCTGCCTTCCTTAAATACTCCCAGTACTATATTAGTGTTTCCAACGTCAAATGCCAGTAGCATGGTTTTTCTCCTTTTGCTCTGTAGTTTTTTTACAGTCTGAATAGACCGCTTCTATTGTACCATAAAGTATGTTCACAACCAAAACATTTTTGCATGAAATCAATATTCAAATCAATATTCAGTCAATGTTCAGGCACGGGCATTCTGCGGCCCGGATCACTCGAGTGTTACGAGAATATCCCCGGCATTCACAGATTTTCCCTTTACAGCCTGGACTAACGCCACTTTTCCTGCTGCAGGAGCTGCGATCTCATTCTCCATTTTCATAGCTTCGAGTATCACGAGGATTTCTCCCTGCGCTACCTGCTGTCCGGGTTCGACTCTGATATCGAGCACTGTCCCCGGCACCGGAGCCTTGACTCCTGTGCCGCCCTCAGGAACCGCTGCGGCCGATGATCCTGCCGGAGCTGCTGCTGCCGGTGATCCTGCCGGAGCCGCCGAAACCGATGAGCCTGATACCGGCGGTGCAGCTGGCTTTGTCTCCTGTGCCGGTGCAGCTGCCTGCTGTACTGCAGGAGCCGGCGATCCAGCTGATATATTTTTTACTTCTTCTACTTCTACTTCATATGTCGTACCATTTACAGTGATATTGTACTTTTTCATATGCCCCGCTTCCTTTCGATTCATTAGAACTTTCTGCTCTCTATACAGTCTGCTCTGGCCGCAATGGACCATGGCTGTGTATCCGCAGGCAGTCTCCTGATCTTTCTCACTACCAGACGTCCGGAGCCCTCTTCCTCACGGAAAGCTTCTATCGCCGCCGTTATGACCGCTATTATCTCCGGACTGATGCCGCCATGCCCGCCGTCATCATTTCCTGACGCAGCTGCAGCCGCACTCGGTTCCACACCGGATCCGGCTTTCCCGGCATTTGCAGATGTACCTCCGTCCGTTCCCTTCCGTCTCGCTGCCTGTGCAGCCGGCGCCTGTCCGTCGAACGGCATATACGGTATACTGTCAAAATCGTCATCTGCTGCGTTGTTGTTCTTTTTCTTTATATTCATCCGCCTGCTTATGACTGACACGATCACCCATATGAGCAGCAGGATGCAGAAAGTCATGCCCATCCCTATGAGCATAGTGACTACAGATCTCAGCATTTTTCCTCCTAAATCAGTTAAGATCCCCTTGCAAAGCGCCTGCGCTCCGCACCCGCATGCCGTAACGGCTAGAGCGGGATGTTGCCGTGCTTCTTTGCAGGAAGAGATTCGCGTTTTGTACTAAGCATATCGAGTGCGCTTATCACGCGCTGTCTGGTCGATGCAGGCTCTATGATATCGTCCACATATCCCAGGCTCGCTGCAACATAAGGATTGTTGAATGTCTCCTCGTATTCCGCGATCTTTTCTGCTCTGACCTGATCCGGATCGTCAGCATTCCTGATCTCGCGCTTTACAGACGAGATGATGTTGACCGCTCCCGATGCGCCCATCACGGCGATCTGAGCCGACGGCCATGCCATTACCATATCCGCACCGAGCTCCTTGTTGCACATGCCTATGTATGCGCCGCCGTACGCTTTCCTGAGTATCAGCGTGATCTTAGGCACTGTCGCCTCGCAGTATGCGTAAAGCATCTTTGCGCCGTGTCTTATGATGCCGCCGTATTCCTGATCTGTGCCCGGAAGGAATCCCGGAACGTCTTCTATCGTGAGCAGCGGGATGTTGAAAGCATCGCATCTTCTGATGAATCTCGCCGCCTTGTCCGAGGCGTTTATGTCCAGACAGCCTGCACCGAAATTAGGCTGGTTGGCTATAACGCCTACTGTCGCCCCATCCATCCTGATGAAGCATGTGATGATATTCTTCGCATAATGAGGCATCACATCGTATATCCTGCCGTTATCAGCGATCTTGTATATCACATCGTACATATTGTACGCCTTGTTCGGATTATCCGGAATGATCTCGTTGAGTTCCGGGATCATCCTGTTTATATCGTCGTCACACGCATACACAGGAGCCGTCTCCATGTTGTTTGACGGCATGTAGCTCAGCAGTTCTCTGACTGCCAGCAGCGTTTCTTCGTCGTTTTTTCCCATGAAATGCGCTACGCCGCTGACCGTGTTGTGTGTCACTGCTCCGCCGAGCTGTTCGGCTGTCACCGCTTCTCCTGTGACCGTCTTGATGACTTCAGGACCTGTTATGAACATCTGGCTCGTCTTGTCCACCATGAACACGAAGTCCGTTATCGCAGGCGAATACACTGCGCCGCCTGCGCACGGCCCCATTATCACTGATATCTGCGGGATGACTCCTGAAGATATCGTATTGTTGCGGAATATCTTGCCGAATCCTGAAAGCGCCGCAACGCCTTCCTCGACTCTTGCGCCGCCTGAATCCTGCAGTCCCACGACAGGCGCTCCCATCTTGAGTGCCATTTCC
>CAVEWO010000301.1:0-2661 GCA_963619345.1 Bacteroidaceae bacterium | reverse complement strand
CTCTATCGGCGGCACCGTAGAAGTTTGTGCACTGAACGTGCCCGCAGGCATCGGCGGCGCCATGTACGACGGTCTGGAAAGCGCACTCGCGCCGGTATTCTTCGGGATCCCGGCCGTCAAAGGAGTCGAGTTCGGTGCAGGCTTTGCAGCCTCAGAGCTTAGGGGTTCCGTGAACAACGACGCGTTTTACTACGACAGCGGCACCGTAAAAACCAGAACAAACAACCACGGCGGCATCCTCGGAGGCATAACCTCCGGAATGCCTCTCATCGCAAGGCTGGCGTTCAAACCTACGCCATCCATCGCGAAAGAGCAGGATTCCGTCGATCTGGATAAAAAAGAAAACACAAAACTCAATGTAAAGGGCAGACACGACCCGTGCGTGGTCGTACGAGCAGTTCCCATCGCGGAAGCCGCTCTTGCCCTGGGAATTTTAGACTGTATGATGGAGGAAAAGTAATGACAACGAAAAATTTAGAACAGATGAGGCACGATATCGACAATATTGATACACAGATAACTGATCTGTTCAAACAGAGAATGGAGACATCACTGGAAATCGCAAAATACAAGAAGGAGAACGCTATCCCTGTTCTCAGCGACTCGAGAGAAAAGGAAATAATGCACAGGATCTCCGAGCAGATCGGCGAACCGTTCGACGGATATGCAAGACTTCTCTTCAACACTATTTTCGACGCCAGCAGATCATGCCAGAACAACTATCTCGCAAGGAAGTCAGATCTGGCTGACAGGATCGAAGCTGCGCTCCAGCAGACTCCAAAGCTTTTCCCTAAAAAAGCGGTAGTCGCATGCCAGGGTGTTGCTGGCTCGCATTCACAGGCAGCCTGCGAAAGGCTTTTCGAAGTGCCGGCCATCATGTTCTTCAACAGCTTTGAAGGTGTTTTCACTGCCGTTGAAAAAGGTCTCTGCCAGTATGGTATCCTGCCTATCGAAAACAGTTCATACGGTTCGGTCGGCGCAGTCTATGACCTCATGCAGAACTACAATTTCCACATCGTGCGCGGCATCCGTCAGAGGATCAGCCATAACCTGATGGCAAAGGCCGGCACCAGACTTTCCGATGTAAAAGAGATCTTCTCACATGAGCAGGCTATCGGCCAGTGCGGAGAGTTCCTGAAGACACTCAAGGATGTAAAAGTGACAGTCTGCGAAAACACGGCCCTGGCTGCAAAAATGGTCGCAGAGAGCGGCAGGAACGATGTCGCAGCGATCTCATCAAAGGAATGCCTCGACCTCTACGGTCTGGAACTGCTCAAAAAACACATTCAGGTGAGCGACAACAACTACACACGTTTCATCTGCATCTCAAAAAACATGGAGATCTATCCGGGATCAAACAAGATCAGTCTGATCCTTTCACTGCCGCACGTTCCGCGTTCGCTCTATCACACTATTGCGAAATTCGCGGCACTGGGCATCAACCTGACGAAGCTGGAGTCAAGGCCCATACCGGGCAGCGACTTCGAGTTCATGTTCTACTTCGATCTGGAGGCATCGGTCTACTCGCCTGAGCTGATCAACCTGCTGAGCGAACTGGAAAACCAGCCGGAAACATTCGTATTCCTCGGCTGCTACACTGAAATGATCTAACAGCTTCAGCTGCTGTGAGAAAATGCCGGGATCCTGCACACGTTCTGGCATTTTCTATTTTTAAAGGAGGCTTGAGACAAGACAATGAAATACGGACTTATAGGAAAAACGCTGGTGCACAGCTACTCAAAAGAGATCCACGAAGCTCTGGGAAAATACACGTATGAGCTGTTCAGCCTTTCCGGGGAGGAAATGTCTGCATTCGTGAATGCTCGCGATTTCGGCGGTCTGAACGTCACGATCCCGTACAAAAAGGATGTCATCCCGCTCTGCGACGAGATCTCGCCGCTGGCAGAGGCTATCGGTGCGGTCAACACGCTCTGCTGGAAGCCGGAGGGTGCTGCTGGCGCTGCCGGTGCGGCAGATACTGCTGCCGGCACTTCGACAGCCGCTGACGCTGCGATATCCGCTGCACTGCCTGAGGACGGTGCTCTGCCGGGCGATACCGCCGCTTATAATGCAAATGGCTGCAGACTGGTCGGCCACAATACCGACTATGAGGGTTTCCTCTATGCTGCAAAGCGCGCGGGCATATCTTTTGCAGGCAGGACCGTGCTCATCCTCGGCACCGGAGGCACATCCCTCATGGCGAGAAAAGCAGCCGCAGACAACGGAGCTGCGCAGATTTACATAGCATCGCGAAAACCGGCATCGCAAAACCAGACGGCACAGTGCCGCCCCGCACAAGAACAGTGCTCCGGCGCTGATGTGCAGACGCCTGACATTCCCGGCGCAGAAATGCCTGGTGACAATGCGCCGCCGCGCATCACACAGCTCATATATGGCGAACTGCCGCAGATCGCCGCTGCAGTCGATGTGATCATCAACACTACGCCTGTCGGCACCTACCCTGATAATATGAAAAGCGTGATCGAGCTGGATGACTTTGCGAAATGCAAAGCGGTCATCGACGTGATCTACAACCCTTTCAAAACAAAGCTGCTTCTTGAGGCGGAAAAAGCCGGTCTCAGATTTTCCAACGGGTTCCCGATGCTCGTGGCACAGGCGACAGCCGCCGCCGGATATTTTCTCGGCACACCGGGCGCTTTC
>CAVEWO010000300.1:0-2664 GCA_963619345.1 Bacteroidaceae bacterium | reverse complement strand
CTCTGTGACGCTTGCAGAATCATTTCTTTTGCATATATACAAAAGCTGCAGTCCGCAGTGCTGAAAGTACAGTGTGAGCAGGACCTTGCCGCCTTTTCTGCCTTCGACTGTGTCCATCTGGCACACTACAGCATGATATACAACGGCGCGAGATTACGGAGAGGGATCCCTTTGGAGCAGCGATGTACAAAGCAGCGGGACACATTGGGTATGATATCGAAAACAAGCTGCAGATAGGAATCTCAAATACTTTTTTTGAAGGGTTCCCGGGCACAGACCATTTGAGAACTTTTGCAGATCCTGTCAAAACAGGAGGCATATCCGCAAGATTTTGATGGTGTAAAGATCATGCCGCCCATTTGTCAGGATGCGGCAGAGTACAGTACTTAAATGAAAAGTACAGGAGATACGAGGCTGCGAAGCAGTGACACAACGCTCCATCCCGCTATATCTGCCGGTTTTGAATAAAAATTCAGCACTGCAGAAGCCTCACTGCCGGAAATTTCTATCGTTATATCATCATCCTCCATACCGGGCACGATATCTATTCTTGTTTTGACATTATCGATACCGGTAGTAGCGAGAGCCGTTGCGATTGATATGTTGACCTTTGTTGGAAGCAGTTCGATAGCCTGGCCTGCAGTACCGGAAAAAACAGTTCGCGTGGCGGTCTCTGTCAGCAGATTCTCGCTGAAAACAGGTGTCCCCTTCATAGCGGCAGCGCCTTTTTTCATGGAAAACCTCACATCGCAGTCACCCATCAGAGTAATAGTCTGCATAATGTCGAATCCTCCTATGGCTCCTGAGGGGAGATATACATGGGCATCGTTTTCGGCGGCACAGATTTTTACCCTGTCGTAAAATTCTTTGTTGGCAAAGGCTCCTATAGAAAGAGGCACCAGATCCACGCCTTTTCCGAGTATGGCCAGTGCATTTTCTTTTACTGCACTGACCGAGGCCAGTTCTGCTGTGATGTCAGGATCCAGTGCCAGCATATCTTCTGTCGAAAAGACCGCTCTGCAATTTGCCTTTGCAGCGAGAGCCTCGGTCTTTTCTCGGTTTCTCCCGCAGAAACATATCAGGTCATATTCGTCAAGAAGTCCTTTTAAGTAAGCTTCTGTGATTATGTTCGCCAACCCTCCGCTGCCTAAGACTGACAGTCGTTTTTTTCTCATAGATGTCTCCTCTCACATTGTGGTAGTGGAACAGATTCTTTATGCTGGTAAATTAGCATAAAACCGGAGTTCATGTACAGTGATTATATTGTTTTTGTATAGAAGAATCAATATGTGGCAAGTGAAATTCACAGAATATACTCACAATTACGCGATAATGACATCTTTTTTCGGGATTTCATGTTATAATCTCAGGAAAGGGGGGATGGGATCAATGCTTAACGCAATGGAGAAAGAGCTATGTATAGCTGTCAGTGAAAAAGACAGAAAAAAGATAATGGCTCTGTTTAAACTAGGGAGAACCACACAGCTGCCGGTGGTTGAAAATAAAAAACTCGTTGGCATTCTTGATTTGTTTGACTATATAGACGAGTCATCAGACGTCCCGAAAATCTCAGATATCATGTTCAGAGATGTGATCATCGCAGGTAAAGATCGCAGTGTTTTTTCTTTTAGCACCAAGACTCGGCAAAATATACTTCCTTTTGTTGATGAGAATGAAGAGCTGCAGGGGTACATATCTCAGATCACGATAAAATGCTACCTTCCAAGCAGGGAATATATGCAGGTAATCGAAGAAAGCAGCAGCATTTACAACAAGATTACAGAAGAGGGCGAGATCGATTTTGACAGGCTTAAAAGAAGCTTCGATGCCATTTTCGAATCAAATTACGATGGACTTTACATAACCGTAGAGCCGGGAAAGACTCTGGGGATCAACAGAAAATGTGCATATGTCGAAGGGATCACCGCAGACATGATCAGCGTAGGCGACGAAGATCTAAAAATAAATGCGGATGAACTTATCCGTGAGAGCAATGCAGTAACATTGGTACAGAATATACAGAAAAAAAGTGAAATCAGCGTTTTAGGAAGCGAGATCCTGGACGGAGGGATAGTCAGAGTCATAAACAATATGAATGATTTTAACCGAATAAAAAGGGAACTGGAGAAAACACGGCAGCTGGCTGAAAAGTATCAGACGGAGCTAAACTTTCTGAAGTGTGAAGTGAATAAGCCCAACAGACCTGTTTTCAAAAGCTATTCCATGAAAAAAATCGTGAACCTTGCCAGACAGGTCGCAAAGGTGGAGTCAACAGTACTTATACAGGGAGCATCGGGTACGGGAAAAGGCGTGCTAAGCAGGCTGATACATGACAGCAGCAGCAGGAAAAACAACGGCTTCTTTAAAATAAACTGCGGATCGATACCGGAAGCACTTCTGGAATCTGAGCTTTTCGGCTATGAAAAAGGCGCATTCACCGGGGCGGATGAGAAAGGAAAAGCCGGGCTTGTCGAGATGGCGGACAAAGGTACTTTGTTCCTTGATGAAGTAGGCGAGCTGCCGTTCAACCTGCAGGCAAAACTGCTTAACGTGATACAAGACAGGGAGATAATACGGATAGGCGGGACAGAACCGGTAAAAGTCGACGTCAGGATAATTGCAGCAACAAACAGGAATCTCGAGGAAATGGTCACGGAAAAGCAG
>CAVEWO010000299.1:0-2665 GCA_963619345.1 Bacteroidaceae bacterium | reverse complement strand
ATATCGTACAGCTGCAGTCTGAAAGCGGAACATAAGACTTTACAGCCTCAAAACCTTGAAGAGGAATAAATATAAAGTAAAACACACGAAATCACAAAAGGAGGTAATGCCAATGAAAACTCGAAAATTACTTATCGTACTGATGATACTCATAATGGCTGTCTGCATCGCAGCATGCTCAGACGGGAATTCATCAGAAGGCTGCAGCTGCAGTGACGCATGCATGAAAGACGGAATGTGCACAGAAGACTGTGAATGCCCTGATATGAAAGACGGTATGTGTCCCGAAGACTGCATGTGCATGAAGGAAATGGATAAAGACAAAGACATGATGGATGAAGACAAAGATATGGATGAAGATAAAGATATGGACGACAAAGATATGGAAGATGATAAAGATATGAAGTAAATCTTCTGTTTATTACTTTCATTAAGCAAATATCGGCAGCACGCTTTTTCCATGTATTTTGACTCAGCATTATTTACCGGATCTTATAAAGAAAGGATTGACACATTATGAAAAAAATTTTTCCGATAATATTCTTACTGACGCTCATACTTGTAATAACATCGTGCAGCAGCGGCACCTGTTCGAAAACCGGGGGCGGATGCTTCAGAAGTGCCAGTTCCGGCGCAGGCACACAGAGCTTCCCGGCATTTACCGGAAGTGATCTTGACGGTAATTCTGTAAGCAGCGATATCTTTGCAGAGAATTCGGTCACTGTCGTTAATTTCTGGTTCAGCAGCTGTGCTCCATGCGTCGGAGAACTGCCTGAGCTGAATGCTCTCAACGAGGAGCTCATGGAAAAAGGCGGTGCTGTGATAGGCATCAATACCGATACCCTTGGCGGCAGCAGTGACACAATCAGCGAGGCAAAAAAGATACTTGAAAAGCAGGGAGCAGCTTATCTTAACCTGTATTTTGATGACGCTTCAAAGGATGCCGCAGATTTTGCAAACAGTATCACAGCGTTTCCGACCACATATCTGGTAGACCGCAGCGGCAATATCATTGGAGAACCGCTGAGAGGCAGTATTGATAACGAGACCTCTATGAAGATGCTGAAAGAACAGATCGATGAGATCTTAAAGGCTGATGCAAAATGACGGGATTCAGACCGTTGAACAGATTTGCCTGCGGTTCAGAGACTAGATAAGGTGATTTTGGACTGCTCATACACGCATTTTCGTATAGAAAAATTGTTTTGTAAAAACATGGGAGGAGAACGTCATGAAAAGATTCCTGACTACAGCCCTGCTTCTTTCTCTGCTGCTTGTCTGCAGCTGCTCTTCTGCTGACGAAAACAGCAGCAAAGAAAAAGCTGCGGCAGATATTGAGAGAATGGATTTTTCAAATGAACCCGAAAATGTAATATACCTTGCCGGCGGATGTTTCTGGGGTATAGAAAAACTGATGCAGTCCATCCCTGGTGTGACCGACACCGAAAGCGGTTATGCTAACGGAACAGGCATGTCTGATGCTAAATACAGCATAGTATCTAAAGGCAGGACAGGATTCAGAGAAACAGTGCGCGTAGAATACGATCCCGAAAAAGTGAGCCTCGATGCGCTGCTTCTGGCATATTTTTATGTGATAGATCCTACAGTTTCCAACAGACAGGGCAACGACAAAGGGACACAGTATCAAACCGGTATCTATTATACCAACGATAAGGCGGAGGAAACCGTCAAACGCATCGCTGCTGTCGAAAAAAACAGGAGCGATGCGTTCGCTGTTGAAATCGAACCTCTTTTAAATTACTATCCTGCAGAAGAATACCATCAGGATTATCTTGAAAAAAATCCTGACGGGTACTGCCATATCCCCCGTGAGGAAATCGAATTATTCTCAAAACTGACTATCGATCCCGGCGATTATATCAAACCTGCAGCAGAAACTATCCGCGACAGACTCACCAGTGAGCAGTACCGCATAACTCAGGAAAACGGTACGGAAAAACCCTTTGAAAACAAATTCTGGGATAAATTTGAAAAAGGAATCTATGTGGATATCGTTACAGGCGAACCGCTTTTTTCATCTACAGACAAATTTGAAAGCGGGTGTGGCTGGCCTGCTTTTTCAAAGCCTATTGAAGAACCCGCACTCGTAGAAAAAGAGGACCGGAGCCACGGAATGCAGCGTACTGAGGTGCGCAGCAGAAGCGGCAATTCACATCTCGGCCATGTTTTCACAAATGACCCCGAATCGCCAAACGGAGTACGTTACTGTATCAACAGTGCATCTCTTCGCTTTGTTCCTTATGCCAAAATGAAAGCTGAAGGCTACGGGTATCTCCTGTATCTTTTTGAGTAGCAGGCACAGCCCCTGAAGCACTGGCACCGGTACTGGCACCGGTATATGCATCAGCGTCCGAATCTGACAATCATCTTCGTTCCGACTCCGTCTGCACTTTCCACTTCTATCGTACCGCCCATCTGTGCGACGGCATGCTTGACGATCGAAAGTCCGAGACCTGTGCCGTCCACCTGCTGATTGTGGCTTTCATCGACGCGGAAGAATCTTTCGAAGATCCTGTCTCTGCACTCGAACGGTATGCCTATGCCGGTATCTTCGACCGAAAGTTCCGCACCCTCGTGCAGATCTGACACCTTTACGATGACCGACCCGTTCTCGCGATTGTACTTGATCGCATTGTCGCAGAGA
>CAVEWO010000298.1:0-2668 GCA_963619345.1 Bacteroidaceae bacterium | reverse complement strand
GGTTAGGGGGTGTACGGGAATGACAACAATAATTCTTCCTACTGCGATAGTAACAGGGATGGGTCTGATCGCGGCAGTCATTCTGACCGTTGCATCTAAGATGATGTATGTTCCTGTTGATGAGAGAGTCGCAGCAATAAGAGAAGTGCTCCCGGGTGCAAACTGCGGAGCATGCGGATTTGCAGGCTGTGATGATTATGCGGCTGCATTTACAGACAATCCGGGGCTCAGCTGCTCATTATGTCCTGTAGGCGGCGCGAGCGTGGCTTCACAGATCGCCGGAATAATGGGTGCGGAAGCAAGTGAAGCGGAGCCTCAGGTCGCCATGGTAATGTGTCAGGGAAGCTTTGGCGTTACCAGACAGATCATGGAGGAAGACAGGATCACATCATGTAAAGAAGCGAAGATGTTCTACGGCGGACAGTGGGCATGCCGGTTTGGATGTCTGGGACTTGGTGACTGCTACGATGTCTGCAAGTTCGATGCGATCACTGTAAGAAACGGTGTTGCAAAGATCAACAGAGACGTCTGTGTAGGCTGCGGAGCCTGTGCGAAAGTGTGTCCTAATGAGATCATCGATATGGTCAGCAAGAAAAATATGGTGTTTGTTGCCTGCAAATCGATGGAAAAGGGCGCAAAGACGAGAAAGACATGCGAAATCGGCTGTATCGGCTGCATGAAGTGTCAGAAGACATGTAAGTTTGACGCTATAAAAGTCGAGAACAACGTTGCCAGGGTCGACCTTGACGCATGCAGGAACTGCGGTATGTGCGAAAAGGAATGCCCTACAGGCGCTATCGTAAACTACAGAAAGAGAAAGAAACCAGCTAGGAAAGCTGCAGAAGCCAAGCCGGCAGCAGCAGAGGCTCAGGCTGCACAGGCATAAGCCTGGCGGCGGTTTTCAGGATCGCCTGGATATCAGCTCAGACATCGAGATGAATGCCAGCATTCACACATGAGTCATATGGCGGTCCAGGAGTTCAAGCATTTATCAGGAACCGGGAAATGACGGGAAGCAAGGATTTTATAAGCATATACATGGTGAGAACCATGACTTCTGTGATTTAAAAACGCTTTGATCCGTGAACCGTCACCCGGTTCTTTTTATGTTATTCAGCTGGTTCGGAAGCTTTTTCAGTATGATATAAGCCAGGATGCCGATAACAGTACCGCTCACGACTCCCGAGACTATCAGCACTGGAAAGTAGATAAAGATCTTCAGATTTGAGATCAGGAATGCGGCAACCAGGACTTGTCCCAGATTATGGGCAACTCCGCCGGCCATGGAAACTCCGGTGATCGAAAACAGACCTGTTTTTTTCAGCAGGATCATCACAAACATGCTGAGCAGGGCGCCTGCCAGTGAATAAAGTACGCCGAAAAGTCCGGAAAACAGAAGTCCTCCGATAAATATACGGATCAGATTTATCAGCAGCGCATAATGTGCGCCAAGATAGTAAAGCGCAATGATCACTGCAAGATTGGCGATGCCGAGTTTGATGCCCGGGATACCGAAATTGAACGGAACAAGGACCTCTATATAAGAGAATATGAGAGCCAGAGCCGCCAGCAGGGCAGCAGTGGTTATCTTTTGCGCATTGCTTGTGCTTTCCATGGTTATCCTCTCTCTCATTTAGCGACTGTATCGTAATGCTTGTCAACGCCGGTTATCTCAACAACGATCTTGTTCGGCAGACAGATGATGGTTTCCCCTGATTTTGAAATGATTCCCTGCTGTACGCAGTCCTGACCTTTGCAGTCGGAAAAACTCATTGAAACGGTACCGTTATTTATGGTAACCTTATTGATATGATCATTGCGGTCGATGGAGATCTCGCGGTCTTCATTGAGGGAATATGAACCGAAGAACCTGCCATTGCAGGTTATCTTGACGATATCTCCCTCAGACTGACCGAATGAAAAAATATATGATATGGCGAGGCCGACTGCGATCAGTGCACACGCCAGTATTATGTCGGCTTTTTTGAACATAAAAACCTCCGGAGGTGTGATATGAGATCCAGTAATAAAACAGCATGCAGAACCCGCCGTCTCCAGGTGTCACATGTGCTTCGTATCGCTGCAGTCGTAATGCTTGCAGCCTCTGCAATTATAACACAGACAGGCTGTGGTGACAAAGAGCTTTCAAAGACAGATTTTGCGCTCAATACATCGTGTACGATAACGATATACGGCATGAGCGGAAGCGACGGTGAGGCGGTTCTGGATGATGCATTCAAAGAGATACGCAGATACGAGAATATGCTCAGCAGAACGGTCGAAGGGAGCGATGTCTGCAATATAAACAATGCCGGCGGCGAGCCGGTCGAGGTCTCCGACGATACGATCGCGGTGCTTAAGCTCAGCATAGAAATGGGCGATATCTCAGACGGGCGATTTGATATAACTGTTGGCAGATTGACGGAACTGTGGAATTTTACAGGAGACGATCCTCACGTCCCGGAGCAGGATGCGATAGATGAAGCAGTGAAATCAGTGGGGTACAGGAATATCGAGATCGAGGGCAGCACCGTGACTCTGGCAGATCCGGGTGCGGCTGTAGACCTCGGCGGAGTTGCAAAAGGCTATATCGCGGACAGGATCACGGATTTTCTCGAGGAAAAAGGCGTCAGCTCAGCAGTGATAAATCTCGGCGGCAATGTTGTAG
>CAVEWO010000297.1:0-2674 GCA_963619345.1 Bacteroidaceae bacterium | reverse complement strand
CGTATGGCTCGCCAGCTGCAGCGGCCTGAGATCGAACCCCGAGCTTTTTTCATACGGCATGCTGCTGCGCATGATCATGAAGCTGCTTATGTTCTCAAGCGATGATACGAACTGCCTGACATTTTCCTGAGGTATCTGCGCTATCGCTTCACGGATCATCGACTCGTGGAACTCTTCGTGATCCCTGACAGCATTCCTGCCTTTTTCCGTCAGGCTTATCTTAACGATCCTCCGGTCGTTCTCATCACGCAGCCTTGTGACATAACCTTTTCTGACCAGCCTGTTCACGGCCGTCGTCAGCGTGCTGACCTTTATACCCAGAATATTCGCGACATGAGTCATCGTCCTCGGTCTGCCGTTGCCGATCGCCTCAAGCGTATGTACCTCTGTGATGGAGATATCCTCGCATGAAGCGTTCCGGATGGCTTCTTCTTCCATCTTCAGCACTGTATTGAACAGACTGACCATTATGTCATTAAGCTTTTTTATCTCTCTATCCAACCCCGCCACCTAGCTGAAAGCAAACAGTATCTCGCATTTGCACGCGAGCACGTCTCCAACGTAAGCTTCTGCATGACCTGTACCCGAGCTGGTTCTGAGTCTGTCCATAGTTACCTTGAGAGTCAGAGTGTCCCCCGGAACGACCTGCTTCTTGAACTTTGCATTCTTTATAGCGCCAAAGACAGCCAGCTTGCCTTTGTTTTCCGGCATTGAAAGCACCGCGATACCGCCTGCCTGCGCCAGCGACTCTACGATGAGGACTCCAGGCATTATAGGCCTGCCTGGAAAATGTCCCTGAAAATAATACTCGTCTTCCGTCACGAATTTAGTAGCGACAATGGATTTGCCGACTTCCATCTCTTCCACCTGATCCACCAGGAGGAACGGCTCTCTGTGCGGAAGCACTTCTTTTATCTGTTCTTTGTTCATCAACATTTAAACTGCCTCCTTGCCGGCTATTCGCCCTTATATTTTTTCATCAGCAGAGTTCCGTTGTGCCCGCCGAATCCCAGCGAGTTCGAAAGCACGTATTCGAGATCCGCTTCTCTGCCTGTGTTAGGAACGTAGTCGAGGTCGAGCTCAGGATCCTGGTTCTGCAGACCGACCGTAGGCGGAATGAATCCCTCTACGATAGCCTTTGCACAGATAACTGCCTCAAGTCCTCCTGCAGCTCCGAGCAGATGTCCTGTCATGCTCTTGGTCGAGCTTACAGGCACTTTCGTGTCGTCTCCGAACACTTTCTTGATAGCGATCGTCTCGAATGCATCGTTGTAAGGCGTACCTGTTCCGTGAGCGTTGATGTAGCCGACGTCCTCAGGCTTGATGCCTGCATCGTCTAGCGCCATCTGGATAGCTTTTGCCGCACCTGTGCCTTCAGGATCAGGTGATGTGATGTGGTATGCGTCCGATGTCGCACCATAGCCCACGATCTCACCATAGATCTTCGCACCTCTTTCCTTTGCATGTTCGAGTTCTTCGAGGATCAGAAAGCCTGCGCCTTCTCCGAGGATGAATCCGTTTCTGTCAACGTCGAACGGGATCGATGCTCTGTCAGGATCTGTAGTCGTGTTCATCGCTGTCATGTTCGCAAAGCCTGAGAACGAAACCGGTGCCAGCACTGATTCTGCGCCGCCTGCCATGATGACATCGTTGTAGCCGTGCTTTATATTTCTGTACGCTTCACCGATCGTGTGCGTGCCTGATGCACAAGCCGAAACTATACCAAAACTCGGACCCTTTGCATTGAATTCCATGGAAATATTTCCTGCGATAGCGTTCGGCATCATCATAGGAACCAGCAGAGCGGATGCTCTCGCCATATTGCCCTTCTTGATGCACTTCGTAACCTCGCTTTCAAGTGTAGCGATACCGCCGATACCTGTTCCGCCGTATATGCCGAATCTATCCGGGTCAACGTTTTCCCCGCTTATGATGCCGCTGTCTGCAACAGCTTCCCTTGCTGCAGCGAGTGCGTACTGATCTGCGATATCAAGCCTCTTTGCCGCTCGCCTGTCTCCGAAATCAAAACCCTTGACTTCTGCCGCCAGTGTCACCTTGTGGCCTTCTGTATCAAATCTCGTGATCGGCGCGATACCGTGCTTTCCTGCTTTTATCGACGCCCACATTTCATCTATATTGTTTCCTACAGGGGAAACGACTCCGAGTCCTGTTACGACAACTCTTCTTTCCATTTGAGTTCCTCCTTGAAAAATCCTGTGTTACATTATTATTCCGCCGTCTACGCTGATGACCTGTCCTGTGATATATGATCCCATATCCGAGGCGAGGAAAAGCGCCGTGTTCGCAATGTCTTCCGGCTGTCCGAGTCTTCCCAGCGTGATGTTCTTTGCCGCTGCTTCCTTCTGTTCATCTGTGAGCACTGCAGTCATGTCTGTTTCGATGAATCCCGGCGCGATTGCATTCACTCTTATGCCGCGTCTTCCAAGCTCTTTCGCTGCGGAAAGCGTCATGCCGACAACGCCGGCTTTCGATGCGCTGTAGTTCACCTGTGCAGGGTTGCCCTTGAGGCCTGAAACTGACGCCATGTTGATGATGACTCCGCTTCTCTTCTTGACCATGAGTGCCGAGAGTTCTTTCATCATGTAAAACGCACCGTTCAGGTTTGCGTTTATCACTTTTGTAAAGTCTTCAGCGTCCATTCTCATCATCAGTT
>CAVEWO010000296.1:0-2708 GCA_963619345.1 Bacteroidaceae bacterium | reverse complement strand
TCCCGGAACATGCCATCGAGTTTGCTGACGAAGAGAAGATGTCGGCGGCTACAGGCTGTGTCGGCGGATTTACAGGCCCTACGGCGCTGCACGACTGCAAGATCGTTGTGGACAGCGAGCTTCCGGGTCTCAGGAACCTGTGTGCCGGAGCGTGCAAAGAGGATCACCATCTGATCAATGTCAACTACGGCAGAGATTACGAGGGCGACATCGTTACGGATATCAAAGTGCTGGCGGCAGGAGATGCGTGCCCTGTATGCGGTGCGCCTGTTAAGCATGCCAGAGGTATCGAGGTAGGCCAGGTGTTCAAGCTCGGAACAAAATACAGCGAAGCGATGAAAGCTTATTATAAAGACGAGAACATGAAGGATCATCCGATCGTGATGGGATGCTACGGTATAGGCGTGACGAGAACGATGGCGGCGATCATAGAGCAGCATCACGATGACAACGGTATCGTATGGCCGATCGCGGTAGCACCTTATCATGTGATAATAACTGTCATGAAGCCTGATGACGAGATCCAGGCGAAGGTCGCAGACCAGATATACAGCGATCTGACAGCAGCAGGCGTCGAAGTTATGCTGGATGACAGAAAAGAGCGTCCGGGCGTCAAGTTCAAGGATGCGGATCTGCTGGGAATCCCTGTAAGGATCACAGTCGGCAGAGGCGCAGCGGACGGAATTATCGAGTACAAGATGAGACGCGATGCAGATAAAGAAGAGATGACTGTAGCCGAGGGAATCAGGAAGGCTATCGATATCATCAATGCAGAAAAATAAAAGAGAAAACAAGCAGAAAATCATTACGGAGCAGCGATATAAATGGGCAGTGAAAACCGTGAAAAAACGAACAGCATAAAAAAATACGCGATCCTATTCTGGGAGTTCTTCAAAGTCGGGATTTTCACGATCGGCGGCGGCATCGCGATGATACCGCAGATACAGCAGGTCGTGGTCGAGGACAAAAAATGGATATCCGAAGAAGACATGCTCGACTGCATCGCAGTCGCGCAGTCGCTTCCGGGCGTCGTGGCTATAAACAGCGCTACGTATATCGGCAACAGGATGTACGGTATAAAGGGCGCGTTTGCGGCGACTCTGGGAGTAGTCGCACCGTCGTTCATCATAATAATAGTCGTGGTGTCGTTTCTAGGCGCAATAGGTGAGAATTCGTATATACTCGGCGCATTCACAGGTATAAAGGCTGCAGTCTGCGGTCTGATACTGGTCACAGCTGTAAAGCTCGCGAAGCAGAGCCTGACGAACGTGTTCCAGTGGATCCTTGCGGCGGCGGCGTTCGCAGCTATAGGTGTGTTCGGGATCACTGCTGTATGGGCGGTGCTTGCAGGAGCGGTGATCGGGATAATATACAACAGCGTGAAGACGAGGAAACTCGCGGATGACGAGAGCGATAAACAGCGTGAAGATGAGGAGGCGGTAAAATGATGTATTTCAATATTTTTGCAATGTTCTTCAGGATCGGGCTGTTCAGCTTTGGCGGCGGACTGGCTATGCTGCCGCTGATATTCCAGAGCGTGCAGGATTTCGGCGTAATGTCGTCGCAGGAATTCTCGGATCTGGTGGCACTGTCTCAGGTGACGCCGGGTCCTGTAGCGGTAAATGCAGCAACATATGTAGGATTCAATTATTCAGGGATCCCGGGGGCGCTTGTCGCCACACTCGGCGTGTGTCTGCCTTCGTTCGTGATAATGCTGATAGTGATGAATTTCATAGACAGATTTAACGACAGCAGGGGCGTTCAGGGAGCGTTCATAGGGATAAGACCGGTGACAGTGGGACTGATCGCTGCGGCAGCGATATTTGTAAGCGAAACTGTGCTTGTGAACGGTCCGCTGATCTCAAAGCAGCTGTTTACCGGCGGGCTGGACTATTTCAATCTCATACCGCTGGCGATATTTGCGGTAAGTATAGTGCTAGTAGGGGTATTCAAAATGCGCCCGATACGGGTGATGATAATTATGGGGATAGCTGGTGCGCTGCTGTGTCATTAGTGACGGCAGCCGGGCGATGACCATGCGCATGCAGTCAAAGCGAACGGAACAGAAGTAAATACAGACAGTGCACTGATGCACTGCCGTGCTGCTGAGAGGAGCGTTGTTATGTGGACAGGAGGAGTACGAGTAATAATTCTCGATGACGAAAACAGGATGCTGATGGTAAAACAGCACCATGAGGATCATGATATATGGATGGTGCCGGGCGGCGGCATAGAGGCAGGAGAAAATGCGGCTGAAGCGGCAGCCCGGGAAGTGAAGGAAGAGACCGGACTTGAGATCGAGACGGGGCCTCTCATCTGGCATGTCGAAGAGGTTTCTGAGCGAGGACAGCGGTTCGTCAACTTTTTCCTCGGAAAAGTGACCGGCGGTGCGCTTGGACTTGGCGAGGATCCGGAGTTTGATGCAGAACATCAGGTGCTCAGGGAAGTGCGTTTTGTATCGCGCGAAGAGATGCAGGGCATCTCGAGGGTATATCCGGAATATCTGAGAGACGAGTTCTGGAAAGCGCTGGAGTGCGGCATGTTCGGGTCTTATGGCAATGGCAGCGGAAGCGCCTGCGATACATATGCGTACGATCCGTTCAGGATAAGGTGAAAACAGCTGACTGCAGGCCTTTGCAGGAGCTGTCAAAATAGTCCAGCGGTGATATGTCAAGAGATGAATGATTAAAAGACTATATATTTTTGTA
>CAVEWO010000295.1:0-2710 GCA_963619345.1 Bacteroidaceae bacterium | reverse complement strand
GAATTTTTGCGATACCGGTGTTTATCATCGTGTTCCTGCTCGGCTGCAGGTATGCGGCGACGGTGATCTTCATACTCGCGGCGCTGACCGACATGCTGGACGGACATATCGCGAGAAAACACAATCTCGTGACTAATTTCGGAAAGCTGATGGATCCGCTTGCAGACAAGCTGCTGGTTATGTCGGCGCTGATATGTCTGGTGCAGATCGGAGATGTCGCAGGCTGGATGGTAGTCGTGATACTCGGAAGAGAATTCATCATCACAGGCATGAGACAGGTGGCTGCGGCACAGGGAATAGTCATCGCAGCCGGGATAACAGGAAAGATCAAGACGATAACGCAGATGATAGCGATACCGCTGCTGCTGCTCGACAACTGGCCGTTCAGCCTGCTGAGCTTCAATCTGCCGATGGATACGATATTCCTGTGGATAGCGCTCGTGATGACAGTGGTATCAGGGACTGAATACATAATCAAGAACAAGAATCTGTTTTCCATGTAGATGCAGGTTTTCAATGCAGGGAAAACACAGGAAAGAAGGAATGAGATATGAAAACTGCGCTCCTGAGTATCGGCACAGAACTGCTTTTCGGGCAGATAACCAATACGAATACGGTGTATCTTTCACAGCAGCTGAACATGCTGGGCTTTGACGTGATGTATCACTATACAGTGGGGGACAATCCCGAGAGAGTCGAGGATATGATAAAGCTGGCGCTCACAGACTGCGACATGGTGATCACTACGGGCGGTCTCGGGCCGACACAGGATGACCTCACCAAGGAAGTCGTATGCAAGGTGATGGAAGACAGGCTAGTGAAGAATGAAGATGAGATGAAGCTGATCAGCAACTATTTCAGGACTGCTGGCAAGGATATGACCGAGAACAATAAGAAACAGGCATACCTGCCGTCACGTGCGGTCGTTTTCCACAATGAAAACGGCACAGCACCGGGATTCTGCGCTGAAAATGAAGGGAAATACGTGATCTGTATGCCGGGACCTCCGTCCGAAATGAAGCCGATGTTTGTGAACAGCGTAAAGCCGTTCATTCAGTCGCTTTCAAACGAGGTGATCTATTACAGGATTGCAAGGGTATTCGGCATAGGCGAGTCGCGTCTGGAGACTGACCTTCTCGATCTGATAGACGGACAGACAGATCCTACGCTGGCTACTTATGCAAAGGAAGGCGAGTGTTCGCTCAGAGTGGCTTCTAAGAGAAAGACTGAGGCTGAGGCTGAAAAAGCTGTCAACGGCATGCTCGAAAAAGTTAAGGAACGTGTCGGCGAGTATATATACAGCTGCGATGATGAGGAACTGGTCCAGGTAGTGTGCAGGAAGCTGATGGATCGCGGTCTGACGCTTTCGTCGGCAGAATCGTGCACGGGCGGTATGTTTGCTGCAGCAGTTACCGATATACCGGGAATATCGGAGGTGTTCCAGCGCGGACTGGTGACATACAGCAATCAGGCCAAGATGGACGAGCTGGGCGTGAAGGAAGAGACTCTCGAAAAGTATGGTGCTGTCAGTGAAGAAACTGCGCTTGAGATGGTCGAAGGTCTCAAAAAGGCAAGCGGCAGCGATATATGCATATCTGTGACAGGCATAGCGGGGCCGGGCGGCGGCAGTGCTGAAAAGCCTGTAGGACTTGTGTATATAGGATTCATGTACGGCGACAGGAAGCTGTGCAGGAAGCTGAATACGGGCGATGATGACCGAAGCTGGAACCGCAGGTATACCATGCTCAGCATGCTGGATATGATAAACAGGAATATTTAATGTCATTTGATTTTAATGTAAAATATTGACAAAGCGCGGCGTATAATGTAAAATTATTCCATGACATCGAAGATGCGCAGCGGGATGATAAAAAACTCATTCCTGTGAGTTTTATACATCGGAAAAATTATCTTGACCTTGGGGCAAAAGTAGGGTATCATAATTGAAGAACAAATGTTCTTGATTGGAGGAAATCGGATGGCAGCTAAAAACAACGAAGCTAAAAATATGAAGACGGCCAGTAAAGAAGATAGAGACAAAGCACTCAATGAAGCTCTGGCTCAGATACAGAAACAGTTCGGAAAGGGTGCTGTTATGAAGCTCGGCGATGACAGCGCCAGAATGAATATAGAAGCTATATCGACAGGCTCGATGAGCCTAGACCTTGCTACAGGTATCGGAGGAGTTCCGAAGGGCAGGATCATAGAGGTGTTCGGGCCGGAATCATCAGGTAAGACGACTCTTACCTTACATATAATTGCAGAGGCTCAGAAACGGGGGGGAAGAGCGGCATTCATCGATGCGGAGCATGCTCTCGATCCGGAATATGCGAGAAATCTCGGAGTCGATGTGGACGAACTTCTCGTTTCACAGCCCGATTATGGCGAACAGGCTCTCGAGATCGCAGAGATGCTTGTGAGGAGCGGTGCTGTAGAGATCGTGGTAGTCGATTCGGTAGCTGCTCTCGTTCCAAAGCACGAGATAGACGGTGCGATGGGAGATGCGACAGTGGGGCTGCAGGCTCGTCTGATGTCACAGGCTCTCAGAAAGCTCGCGGGAGTCATCAACAAGACGAATACTACTATAATCTTCATAAACCAGCTCAGAGAAAAGATCGGAGTGATGTTTGGAAATCCTGAAACAACTACAGGCGGACGTGCTCTCAAGTTCTTCTCGTCAATGCGTATAGATGTAAGAAAAGTTGAGAGC
>CAVEWO010000294.1:0-2716 GCA_963619345.1 Bacteroidaceae bacterium | reverse complement strand
AACTCCGAAAGCCCCTGTGCCAACCCCAGAATAACCGCCTGAATGTAAGTCATGTTTAGTTCCTCCCTGAAATTGTACTTTAAAATAATCCAAGTGCATACTGAAGCAGACACCCCAGCCGATCTGCCCGATTCATCTGTTTCAATAAACACTTCCATGCGGCAACGCCGCATATCATCTAAGTGTTTATTATAACATATCCCCTCCGCAATTAATATGTGTTTTTTGCAGTACGCCACTAAGAAGCTGTGTACATTATGCTGCATCTTTAAACAAGGCTTATACGCATTTTTTGTGTTTTGCAACTAAAAATGCGGACATTTTTATGTTTTTTGTTAAAATATTAATTATAAGAAATCCTTTCTTATCTCTTTACACAAGGGTGCCAGAGGTAGTATAATCGTTGATAAAGCATGTGTTACGCACATTATGACGCGGTTATCGTCTGATGCATATGCATAGTATAATTATACAGAATATAATAAAATCAACAATACATTTAGGAGGTCACAATTATTATGAAGAGAAAACCCAATATTGCAGTCGTGGGAGCTACCGGAGTAGTCGGTTCCACATTTTTAAAGGTTCTGGAAGAGAGAGATTTCCCTTTCGAGAACATTTACATGATGGCATCTGCTAAATCAGCAGGCAAAAAGCTGACCTTCAAGGGAAAAGAATACACAGTAGAAGAGCTTACAGAGCATTCGTTCGACAAGCCGATCGATATCGCACTTTTCTCAGCCGGTGGCTCAACAAGTGAAAAATTCGCACCTATCGCAGCAGCCAAAGGCGTTACCGTTGTAGACAACAGCAGCCAGTGGAGAATGGATAAGGAAGTTCCTCTCGTAGTTCCTGAAGTAAATCCTGAAGACATCAAATGGAACAAGGGGATCATCGCAAACCCTAACTGTTCGACTATCCAGGCTATGGTCGCTCTGAAGCCGCTCCAGGACAAATACGGCATCAAGAGAGTCGTTTACTCGACTTACCAGGCTGTTTCAGGCTCAGGCGTAAAGGGCATAAACGACCTGAAGAACGGTCTTGCAGGAAAAGAAGATGAACTCCAGGCTTACGCACATCCTATCGCAGGAAACTGCCTGCCGCACATCGATGTATTCACAGACAACGGATACACAAAAGAAGAAATGAAAATGATCAACGAGACTCATAAAATCCTCGGCGATGACAATATCAGAGTAACTGCAACTACAGTTCGCGTACCGGTATTCGACTCTCACAGCGAATCCATCAACATCGAACTCGAGAAACCGTTCGAACTCGAAGACATCTTCGAGCTGTTTAAGAACTCACCGGGAATCGTAGTTCAGGACGATATCGAACACGATGTATACCCTCTCGCAAGAGACGCTGCAGGTACAGACGAAGTTTACATCGGCCGTATCAGAAGAGACTTTTCAGTTGACAACGGACTCAACATCTGGGTAGTTGCAGACAACATCAGAAAGGGTGCTGCAACAAACGCTATTCAGATCGCAGAACAGCTCCTCAAGGATATGGATGATTAATCAGTTGCAGCTAAGCACTGAACACACTGCGGGCAGCTGCATATCTGTCCATGACAGCGGCAGCACCTGCCATACGAATGCCTGAGTTTTTGCAGACTTGAGACTTTTACAAAATACAACGGACTACACACGGAAGATCAGATACAGATCTCCGCTCTGCAGTCCGTTTTTCATTGCGCATTATTACTGCACATTATCTGCATCAAATCGCCGCCATGTGCTGCAAAACATCGCAGATTTGTACTATGGCCGCCGAATGTACCTGTGGTGAAATCCACCTGGAAATAACAGCTGCTTATTACGGTCTCGTTTAGTACAAGCTTAAGCTTTTCGCGTATTTGAGTATAAAAAGCGCGACAAAAAACGTACAACAACGAGCTCTGCATCCTTAAAATGTGCTTTTATCGATGATTTTTTATCAGGCATAATACAATATTTTAATAACAGGTATAAAATCACAGGCTCTGCAATCCCAACTGCACAAATGATTTATACTCTTTTTAAAAAAATCCATTATATGAGTATAAACTTTCCCATAAAAAAACAGAAAAAGCGTCTTTTCCTCTCAATGTATGTGATCGATGCCCTGCACTATAATTACAGGCACTATAGCATAGACCCATTCTTCTCTTATACCTTGTTTGCATCTAATACTCGCTGTTCGTCACGCCTTGAACACCGCCCTGAACACAGTCTTCCCTCTAGCAGAAGCTGCATTTATCTGTCCGCCGTGGCTTTCCACTATATTCTTTGCTATCGCCAGACCGAGTCCGAATCTGCCTTCGCTCCTGCTTCGTGATTCGTCCGCACGGTAAAAACGCTGGAAAATCTTTTCCTCCTCACCTGTCGGGATCGCCTCTCCACTGTTTTCCATGGAAACCACAATCCTGCCTCCCTGTTTTCCGAGATGCACCCGCACCGTGCCGCCTGCTGAAGAGTGCTTCACTGCGTTGTCTAACAATATCTCCACGAGCTGTCTGATACTGTTTTCGTTCATGCGCATCACGATACCAGGCTCGATGTCATAGTCCAGGGTCACACCGCTCTCAAACGCTTTTCCCTCAAACGTCAGCACCGCCAGCTCCACAGCCTTTGAAAGATCGCCCTCCTTCATCTCGGTCGACTGATGCTCACTCGCCGCAAGCTTCAGCAGATCAATCACCAGATCGTTCATCCGTTCTGCTTCCAAC
>CAVEWO010000293.1:0-2722 GCA_963619345.1 Bacteroidaceae bacterium | reverse complement strand
GTCCAGATCCTCCGGATCTGTATCAGTGATGCGCTGGTCGAGTATCACGAAATCCGCCGATTTGCCTTTTTCCAGGCTGCCGGTCACGTCCTCGAAGAAAGTCTGGTAGGCCGCGCCGAGCGAGTACATCTCGATCATGTCTTCCAGAGTGACCGCCTCGCTGAGCGGATCTTCCACGGGGCCAAGCGGCGAGTTTTTGTAGATCTCGTATTCGGGATGCGCTTTGTTCACCGTTCGCGTCGTTCCGATCTTGAATCCGAGGAACGGGCTTGGCGGCAGTATAACAGGGAAATCAGTTCCTGCAGCCATCCTCACGCCGGCTCTCTTGAAGCTGCCGAGCGGATACTGCCCGCGCGCTCTTTTGTCACCGATCATGTCTGTGATGATGTTTTCTGTCATGCTGTAGTAGCAGCCCCATATCGGCTGCACGTTTGCAACGACGCCGAGCTCTGCCATCCTGAGCTTGTCCTCGTCGCGGATTGCCATAAAGTGCGCGATAGTGTTGCGCATCTTTTCCACTTCGATACCCTGCGCCTTTGCATTCTCGATAGCATCCAGAGTCAGTCGGGCTGCGCCGTCACCCATGCAGTGCACGTGTACCGGCATTCTCGCGCCGTTGGCCTTTACGAAGATCTCTGTCAGTTCCTCGCCTGTCCACTGCGGATAGCCGCGGTAGCCTTCCTCCATGCCGATGCTTTTGAGGTATTCGGCTTCGTACGGTTCATCCATGTAGATCGAGAGGCCGGTGCCGTCGACGAATACCTTGACTGTATCGCGGTGGAACATGTCGCCGATATCGTCGGTGCCTTTGCGGCTGATGATCTCGTCCATCTGAGAAAGAGGTTTTGTCGGATCTGTCACATAGACCGCCGTCACGCGCATGTTCAGCTCGCTGCGGCCGGCCAGATTTTTATAGGCCGTGATCGCATTTTCGGTAGCCATCGCATCCATTATAAGAGTAGTGCCATATGCAGTGCCGAAATTTTTCTGGTAGTACATGATGCCGGCTTCGTATTCAGCAACTGTATAGTCGCCGTAAGACACGCTGCTGAGAACCAGATCGATCGCCGTATTTTCCTGGAAAATGCCCGTCGGCTCGCCGTCGTCGTCACGCCAGATGACGCCGTTTCGCGGGGCCGGAGTGTCTTTGGTGATCCCGGAGTCGCGCAGCACGCGGCTGTTCACCCAGATGTAATGGTGGTCGTACGAGCGGAGGATCACAGGTATATCGCTGCACACCTCGTCGATATCTGCCGCGGTCGGCATCGTCTTCGGATCCTGCATGAAATATCCGGGATCCCAGCCGGTGCCCCTGAGAACCTTGGCCCTGCCGTCCTTTGCGGCGTTTTCCGCAATGATCTTTTTGTAAATGTCCATCGCGTCTTTCGGCTCTGCGTCGTATGTGAGTCCTATGTTGTACATGTCGAAGCTGAAAATCAGCTCGCATGTGCTGGATGCGTGAAGGTGTGCGTCTCCGAGTCCGGGGAGCACGGTCTTTCCTTCGAGATCGATGCATTCGGTGCTTTCGCCTTTGAAGGTCATGGCAGTTTCGCAGTCGCCTGTGTAAAGCAGCCGGTCGCCTGACACGGCGAACGCTTCACAGATCTGTCCGCAGGGATCCATTGTGAATACCTGGCCGTTGTAGAAAATTTTGTCTGCTGCCATAATGTCTCCTTTCTGAGTTTAGTAGTTTCGGTTATCCGGCGCAGCTTTCTGATGGAGGCCCGCCCGGTGAGTGAACCCGTCGGGCGTACCATGCGATGAACGCCGGTGTTTGCGAAGAGATCTTTTCGTTAGTGAAAGTATATTTCTAATTATCTGAAAATTCCACTGCTTTTTTGTCGATATTTGGGATAAAAAACGCTGTATTGCGGAATGATCAAAAAATAGCAATAGCAATATCCGCTCTTTTTTGATAATATAATGCCGTGAAAATGCGAAAAAAGGTGGTGATTTTGTGAAAGAAACCAGAAATTACAGCAAGTATGAGATCGTATCGGTATCGATATATGACAATGTCGAATACCCGATGCATTATCATCCGGATCCGGAGATGATATTCGTGCTCGAAGGCGCGGCGCGGATCCATACCAGCTATTACACGATAGAGCGGATGGAAGAAAATGAATTCCTGTTCATAAACAGGAGCACGGTCCACAATATAGAAAAGATCGGATCGGAGCCGTGCAGGATAATGAGCATACATTTTCACATGAAAGATATCGTGGAACTGTTCAGTCTGCCGGAGCTCACAGCTTTCAGCATTGCCAGTTTCGATGAATACTGTCCGCCTAATATAACCGCGCAGCTGCGCAAATACCTTGTCGACATCGCGAGCGCGTATTTTTCACTGCCTGCCGCAAAAGAAAGCGAGCTCTCGGACAAGGTGCTGGAGTGCTATGTTTACATGATGAACAATTTCCAGTGGTTCTACTATGAGGACTATATACTGAGGAATTATCCGCAGAGGATGCCGCTGGCACAGATCACGAGGGCGGAGGAGATCCTGAATTATGTCCAGGCGCATTACAGCGACAGGCTCACACTGGCCGACGTGGCGGATGCATTTTATCTGAATAAATACTACCTTTCGCATCTGCTCAAGGATTCGCTTGGCATGAATTTTCAGGATCTCGTGAATGCGATCAGGCTGAACATCGCGCTTTATCCGCTGCTGGATTCTCAGAAATCGATCGACGAGATCGCGGAGGAGTGCGGGTTC